>CAYGHZ010000395.1:1138-1506 GCA_964349635.1 uncultured Candidatus Marinamargulisbacteria bacterium | reverse complement strand
ATATCGTGCGCCACTAATTCACCTAAGTTCTTCATTTTGCCTAGAAAAAACCAATTGCGGAATCTAACACAACCCCGTGGTCATGACAAGGTAAGCACTTAGCCGGCCGATGCCGCTGGAGCGGCGCTCATGCTTATTCGAAGCCTTCTCTGGAAATGCTCCATCACGCGTTCCGCCGGAATGCGCAGGCAGGGGCGATCCGCACAGCGTTGGACCCTGTCCCAGTCTGCGCAGAGACACGGCTCTCCCTGCAACACGTCGACACGCGGTCCCCTGGGCGCCCACCGGCCCGGATCCGTCGGCCCGAAAAGCGCGAGTGTGGGCACGGCTAACAGAGCGGCCCGATGGGTCAAGCCCGAGTCATGTCC
>CAYGHZ010000395.1:0-1128 GCA_964349635.1 uncultured Candidatus Marinamargulisbacteria bacterium | reverse complement strand
GACTGCCGGCTGTTTGGCACAAACGGCGGTGACCAGGGCGATCGGTTCGTCATCCGCCGGACCACCGACCAACACCGGTGTCAATCCAGCAACCTGAAGCTGATCAACCACCTGGGCAAACAGCATCGGCCTCGTGCACTTGTGTGGGCTTCCGCTGCCGGGATGCAAGACGACCATGACCCGGCTGTCCACCACCCCCACTGCAGCAAGCCTGGGCTGGGCTTCGTCACGGAGGGACTGCGTGAGGCGGAGGGGCTCCGCTGTGGCCACAGGCGGGACGAAGGCTCGGATGATGTCGAGGTAGCGTTCGGACTGATGCCGGCTCGTCAACTCGGAGGCATGAGGGGTCCCTACCACCACGTTGACCGCTCCGATCGCCTGAAAGGTCCGGGTCAGAGACCCAGCAGGGTCGCCCATCCAACCGACAACCAGATCCGCCCGCTCGAGCCAATCGCGAAGGGATGGATCAACCGACTCCGGTCCTGCAAAGATCCCTGTCAGGCCACCCTGCTCGAGGGGGAACACGACGTCCACTTCTCCGCAACGCGCAAGCAAACCGGCCACCGACCCGCCGGCCAGCAAGGCGCAGGCATGAGCGGGATATGCCGCCCTGACGCTCCGGAGCGCCGGAAGGGACAGCAACACATCCCCCAGAGAACCGGGATGGACAATCAGCAGGGTTCGCGGCATCGCTTCAGGTTCCATCGTCAGGCTTGTCCTGTTCACGTCCCATCAACAGCTTCCGCGAGAATTCCAAATCGGCCGGCGTATTCACGTTCAGAAAGCTCAACAACCGCGGATCAAGATCTCTCAGATCGTCCTCGGCCAGAATCCTGACGGCGAGACCTTCGGCCTGGACCAGGTCCTGGATCCGCAGGTTCTTGTCGCGGACCATTCGTTCCAGGACAGGGAGACAACGCTTGGAATAGATCGCGTGCATCGGCTGAAGTCCTTGGGCGAGCCGGACCATGACGATATCGGCGTCGTCTATTCGGGCCAGGCGCTCGATGACCTTGGCGTTCAGAAACGGCATGTCGCAGGCCGCGGCAAAGACCCGCGGTTGGGTGGCGCAAGACAACCCGGTATACAGCCCTCCCAATGTGGCGCATCCGGGGATCAGATCGGTCA
>CAYGHZ010000394.1:1113-1515 GCA_964349635.1 uncultured Candidatus Marinamargulisbacteria bacterium | reverse complement strand
GATAAGTTCGGTGACGGTTTTCGCCCGCATCTTTTGCATGACCCGGCTGCGGTGGATTTTGACGGTTTGGAGCGAAATTCCCCACTTTGAAGCGATTTGTTTATTTAACATTCCCCGGGCCACGAAATGAAAGACTTCCAGTTCCCGGGGAGATAAGGTCTTGACGCGCCGCTTGATTTTTGCGATCTCAGCCTGTTTTTTATTTTGGATTTTACTTTTTGAAATGGCAACCGTAATGGCATTCAGCAGTTGCTTTTCAGTAAAGGGTTTGGGAAGAAAATCAATGGCCCCTGCCTTCATGGCCTTGACACTCATTGGAATATCGCCATGTCCGGTGATAAAAATAATAGGCGTGACAATCCCTTCTTTGGCCATCACTTCCTGAAGAGCAAACCCGTTAAC
>CAYGHZ010000394.1:0-1103 GCA_964349635.1 uncultured Candidatus Marinamargulisbacteria bacterium | reverse complement strand
GATATTCGGCAAACGAATATCCAGGACCAGGCATGATGGCACCTGAGGATGTTTAAAAGCTAAAAAGCTGTCTGCCCGCGTAAAGGTCTCCACCTTAAATCCATGCGATTTTAACAATAAGGAGAGGGACCTGCACACAGAGACATCGTCATCAACGACATAGATGAAAGCGCTATTGCTGTTCATTGGCCATTTTTTTCTCAATAGGAATTGTGAAATAAAAAGTCGCGCCACGATCAGGGTTATTCTTTGCCTCCAGACGGCCGCCATGCGCCTCCACAATGGAACGGCTGATGGACAACCCCATACCCAAGCCATCCGGCTTGCTGGTAAAGAAATGGGTGAAAAGCTTTTTCATGTTTTCTTCTGGAATGCCGCATCCGGAATCCTTGATCTCCACCATAAGGGTTTCGGGATCTTTAAGCAATGTCCTGACCAACAATTCACGGGAATTCCTGCCGCCCTCCATCGCCTCTAAGCTGTTGCTGATCAGATTCAAAATCACCTGCTGCAGTTGTATGCGATCACCCTGGACCTCCGGAAGATCATTACTCAACTCGAATTTAACGGCTTTATTCCTTACAGTGATGTGGGTCATAATAAGCGCGACCGTATCGTTAACAAGAACATTGACATTAAGAGGCTCGAATGTTGGCTTGTTCTTTTTTAACAGTGACCGTAACCGCCGGATGACCTCCGTGGCCCGCTGTTCATCATTGATAATATACTGCAAGATTTCCCGTAGTTGGGGCTCACGGTCGCCCAACAGACGCTGGCCCGCCTGGGCATAAGAAAGAATGGCTGTCAAGGGCTGGCTGATTTCATGGGCTAAAGACGAAACAAACTCCGCGAGTTTTCCAACCCTCGTCACATGCAAAAGCTCCTCGCGCTGTTGCTCAAACTCTAAAACTTTTTGCTTCCTTTGCGCTTCCGCGCGTTTTTCCCTTTGGGCCCCTCGCCTTATTTGGCCGCCTTTTATTTTTAGCTCGTCCGTTTGCTGACGAATTTTTGCTTCCAAATTGCTAGGGGTCGCTCGCTTGCGAATTGTCATTATTTTTGTTTGTTTGTTTGCTCACTTGCGCACTGTTTGTTATTTTTACGGT
>CAYGHZ010000393.1:0-1518 GCA_964349635.1 uncultured Candidatus Marinamargulisbacteria bacterium | reverse complement strand
TGGTGCCCGCACTGCCAGGCGCAGAAGAAATTGTTCGGGTCCTCGGCTAAACTTCTGCCGTATGTTGAATGCTCTACGCCCGACGGGAATGGATAATTGGATCAATGCAAGACAAAAGACGTGAAAAGCTATCCAACGTGGGATTTTCCGGACGGCACGCGGCTTAACGGTGAACAGCAGCTTTCGGTTCTCGCGGAGAAAACGCAGTGTGCGCTTCCTGTTGAATAGGAAACTTCATGACGGTTCTTGAACTTAACTTTCTTGTCGCTTTGGGCACGGTTGCGCTTCAGATAGGCGCGGTGTTGCTTTTAGTTTTGTATTTTTTCAGGAAGCAGCCTGCGCTTGCTCCGTTTGCAGATTTTGCAGGGACGTGGGGACTTGCAGTCGGTTTTCTCCTTGCGCTTGCCGCGACCGTCATGAGCCTTGTGTACTCCGAATACTACGGCATCATTCCGTGCGGTCTCTGCTGGTTGCAGCGGGTGTTCATATACTCGCAGGTTGTGGTGTTCGGTGTCGCTCTGTTTCTGAAAGATATGCGTGCCGCGTGGTACTCAATCTGGCTGTCCGTGTTCGGAGCACTGGTTGCGCTCTATCAGCACTATATGCAGATGACGGGCGGCCATGATCTTCCGTGCCCCGCTTCGGGTGTAGGTGATTGCGGGAAGCGTTTTATCTACGAGTTTGACTACATCACGTTCCCTCTGGTCGCCTTTTCCGCATTCGCGTTTTTGATTGTCTTAATGCTTTTTGTGCTGGAGCGCGATCGAAACCGAAAGTAAGTCCGTGATATTCTGAGGTCATTACTTTTAGCACACACGATATGTCAATGAAAGTTTTAGGAATTATTGCCGCAGTTGTTATCATCGGCGGCGTGGCCGCGTTCTTTGTGATGAATCAGCAGCCGAACGCGGAAGGCACTGACGTTGCTCAAAATCAGGCGACCGCGACCGGCGGCGAGTTCAACGGCTCTCTTGCCGACCTTATGGGCAGGGGCGGAGACTGGCAGTGTACGTTTAACGTAGAGAATCAGGTGTCTAAATCTTCAGGCACCGTGTATGTTTCGGGAGAAAAACTTCGCGGAGATTTCGCTAGTCAGGTGCCGCAGCTGAATCAGACAATAGACAGTCACATGCTTCAGAGCGGGGGATACGTGTACGTATGGACCTCAATGACTCCGCAGGGCTTCAAAACAAAATCCACTATCGGCACTCCCGACGGCACTACGGCATTTAATGACCAGGGTATTGATATCAATCAGCAGTACGCTTATACCTGCACCCCCTGGACCACGGACGCCGCAATGTTTGAATTACCCGCAGGGGTAACATTTACGGGCGGATAACTCGCTTGTATACTGTAAGCATATGGATACAGAACCAGAAGATCAGACCCCGACGGTGCCCCAAGGATCCGACCCCGCGTTGGACGAAGTGATGAAGGAACTTGAAAAAGACCCGAAGAAAATGCTTAATGAGATTCCCGTCGAAAAGAAGGAGAAGCAGAAATGAAACAAAAAAG
>CAYGHZ010000392.1:0-1527 GCA_964349635.1 uncultured Candidatus Marinamargulisbacteria bacterium | reverse complement strand
CAATAACGACAAACAGTAGGACGATGACCGCAAGTCCTACGATGAAAAAGAGGACAATGCGCACACTCGAGACGACGCTTGTCAGCTGCTCCACTTGCTGCTGTTGATCAGTCGTCGTGGTGAGAAACGTCGGATCAACAACTGCAGAGAAGACGGGCTGTTTCAGAAACAGCAGAAATGCAGGGTAATCTTCCAGCCGTCTCAGGCGTACGCCCATGGTATCCGGAAACGGATTTTCAATGCCGAATTTCACAAGAAACTCGATGAGCGTCGGGTCTTTCTTTTTTTGACGTTCAAATGCTTGCTCGCGTGTGATGTACACGGTGTCCTCGATGTACGGCAGTTGTCTGACATTTTGGTATAGATCCTGAATCTGTGCATCGGTAGCAGTTGCCCTGATCTGTAACCGCAAGTCCGTGCGTTCCCGCAGCAACACTAAGCCACCCTGCACACCAACTGTCAAAAGCACGATGATCTGCGCAAGCAAAATGACACCAAAGAGTGAACCAACTGCTGTCCCAAATCCTTTCTCCCGAAACACATTCACGATGCCGCGTTTTGCAGATCGTCGGAAGAACACCGTTGCCATGAGCGTTTCTCGCAGCATGGATATCAGTGTACCAATGACTCCGGATTTATGCGATGTTCTCCATTCCCGTGTCACTGCGCTCAGAGATCCGACCCGCCATCTCCAAACACTCCTGCACTCGCAGATTCTCAGGATCGATCTCCAGTGCGCGCTCTAAAAGCGCTCTGGCCTTCGGGAATTCTTTCATCTTGAGGTACACAACGCCAAGATCACACAAAATCAGCGGATTATAACTTTCCAAATTCAACGCCCGTTCCAGTGTCACCACTCCTTCCACGGTGTGCCCAGCCGAGAAGAGTGACCAACCAAGACAGCGCAGAATTTCGGGGTTATTTGGTTCAAGCCGATTGGCAGTTTTGAGTGAGTCGACAGATTTTTCCCATTCCTCACGGACTGATGCAATGAAACCGAGAACGTAATGGCTATCAAAACGAGCGGAGTCGAGAGCGACGGCATGTTTCGCGGCAACCTCTGCGCGATCATATCTCTCCAGACTCAGTTCATTATCGGCAATTTCTTCCAGTGCGGTGATGTTCTTAGGATCCTTCGCCAAAATCTGTTCCAAGATCAGAAGCGCCTCTTCATGACGCGACTCGAGCTTCAGGTGCTCTGCTTGATGCAGTAAACGCTCGGTGATGTCATCGCGAGGAGTTGGCATAGGAATACCCAGTATAACATCCAGGTCAAGTTCCAGCGATGAAGTACACCGCAGTCGAAAGAATAAGCCAGGAACTAAGGATAATCGCGAGGCCAATCAACGATGCCTTCATGATTTTCTTACCATTGCTGAGCATGGCGTCACTCCCACCCGAACCAACCATCAGCATGCTGCCAAGGAGAAAAAGCGCAGTCGCGACGAGCCCACTCCACAGAAGCAAAAGATTCACGATGCCCGCAAAAATGATGAGGATAGTGCTCGTAACCCCAGTATCAATAAC
>CAYGHZ010000391.1:0-1531 GCA_964349635.1 uncultured Candidatus Marinamargulisbacteria bacterium | reverse complement strand
CCGAAGTTTCACGAGTAACCTCCGGCCTCGAAGCGGCCGGCTTCGAGGCATGGGTAGTAGGTGGGTGCGTGCGCGACCTTCTACTTGGGCGCACTCCAAAAGACTGGGACGTCACCACCAACGCCACCCCAGAACAAATACAGGCACTTTTTGAAAACACCTATTACACCAACGAATTTGGGACGGTTGGCGTGGTCAATGACCCTCCTTCGCTAGAAGCTACAGGCGAACAAACGACTGCTATAGCTATAGCCGAAAGTTTGAGAGTAGTAGAGATAACCCCGTACCGACTAGAGGGGAAGTACACCGACGCACGCCGACCGGACAGTGTTGAGTTTAGCCAGAAAATAGAAAACGACCTGAAGCGACGCGACTTTACTATCAACGCGATGGCGTATAGCGCATCTAAAGGACAACTGCTTGACCTGTACGATGGTCTAAAAGACATCACCACGTGCGTTATACGGGCCGTAGGCGCACCAGAAGCTCGTTTTAGAGAGGACGCACTACGCATACTGCGCGCCGTGCGTATAGCGGCAGAATTGGGCTTTACTATAGAAGAAGAGACGCACATCGCTATGAAAGAGTGCGCCCCTCAACTTGCAAAAATATCTGCAGAACGTATTCGTGACGAATTTATACGCATAGTCAACTCGCCGCAACCTAAAAAAGCTCTTGTTTTGAGCCATGAATTAGGAATTCTGCAGTACATACTGCCAGAATTGGAGAAGGGGATAGGGGTGGAGCAGAATCAAGCCCACAGCTACGATGTGTACGAACACAATCTGCGTTCCGTACAACATGCCGCCGACAAAGCCTGGCCGTTTATTGTGAGGCTCTCTGCGCTCCTTCATGACATAGGCAAGCCCGACGCACGCAGATGGAGTGATGAGAAAAAAGACTGGACGTTTCATGGCCATGAAGTAGTGGGTGCAAGAATGGCCAAAAAAATCCTCGAGCGGCTTAAGTTTTCACGTGAAACAATAGACTCTGTAGTGGGACTGGTTCGCTGGCACATGTTCTTCAGCGATCCAGACAAGGTGACTCTCTCAGCGGTGCGCCGGATAATCACCAACGTCGGCAAGGAACACATAGAAGACCTAGTTAAACTCCGCATCTGCGACCGGATAGGCACCGGCCGGCCTAAAGAGCAGCCGTTCCGCCTCCGCAAGTACCACGCGATGATAGAGCAGGCACTGCGCGACCCAATATCAGTGGCGATGCTCAAGATAGACGGCAAACGGCTTATGGAGGTTACTCGTGAAACACCCGGACCCAAATTCGGCTGGACGCTCAACGCGCTTTTGGAAGAGGTTCTGGACAATTCAGAAAAAAACACGCCAGAATATTTAGAAAAAAGAGCCACAGAGCTTATGAAACTGCCCGAAGGCGAACTAAAGGCACTTGGAGATGGCGGCAAGGAGCGCAGAGAAGCGGAGGAACAGGAGGCTGTAAAAGACATCCAAAAAAAGCACTTCGTAGAATAAATCTCCTTATAGGACAATAGTTATCCCCACTCTGTCCTTTACAA
>CAYGHZ010000390.1:0-1534 GCA_964349635.1 uncultured Candidatus Marinamargulisbacteria bacterium | reverse complement strand
GGACGACCTGTTCGGTGTGCGTGCCATGCCCGCGACTGAGGCGAAATCTCGGGGATGAAGCTGCATGGCGGCGCATTTCCTCACGACGGCTGCCCTGCATATTTATGTTCTTTGGAAAGAGAGTCCGTTATCCGTTTTTATTGCATCGGGCCTTGTGACTGAGCGATGGGTGTCGCCGCTTTCGCACGCGATTATCAAAGACACACTGATAACAAATGCCGACAAGCGGCCCATGCCGGTTGTCCGGCACGGTCTGCACGCGGTCGAGCAGCATCAAAGAGAGATGCAGGGCTATGAGGCGCAGCATCCCTATCCCAACGCGGAGGCAATCCGCATCTGGTCGAGATGCAGAAGCGTCGACGTCCAGATTCCTGCCTATGACGACGGAATAGCCACCTATCCGGTGCAGGTCGTCGGCCCGGATGAGCTCCTCGTCTTCGCAACCGCCGCGAGCCTCAACAAGCCGTTGATCGGGCCGGCACCGACCGACGGTGAAACCTTGCGATATCTCGCCGATGTCGGCATTCGGTTCGCCTCTTTCGCCTCTCCGGATTGATCGTGCGGCATGCGCACCGACGCCGATCAACAGTGGCGCGAGGGGAGGGGGGTGCCGCTTATCCTGGCTCTCTCAGGCGGCGGGTTCCGCGGCTACTCTTCACGGCGCTTGTCTTGGCGGGGATAGAAAAAGAACTCAAAGCACCCTGCCACAAAGTATTCGACCTCATAGCGGGCACGTCGATTGGCGGCATTGTCGGATTGGGCCTTGCGCACGGCATCCCTGCCCGCGATATCGCAGCCATGGTCGCCGAGCACGGGCCGGCGATCTTTCCGCGACTGCCGTTCTCATCGGTCCGGCGCTTTTTCCGTGCCCCGTATGACCCCGTCAACCTGGCCGGTGCCGTTCGCAAAATCATGGCAGCCAAGGCCGATGAGCCGTTGGCAGGATCCAGTCAACGCGTCATGGCCGTTTGCGTATCTCCGACGACGGCGCGCCTCGTGATCGCCGCAAGCTGGACCAAGAGCGCCACGGCCGGCATGAAGACCCTCGATGCGGCGCTCGCAACATCGGCTGCGCCCACCTATTTTCCGGCGCATCGTGCCCGCCTGGGTGACGGCGGCACCGAGATCGACCTGATCGACGGAGGCATCGCCGCCAACGCGCCGGATGCGCTCGCGATTCATCACGCCGCCAGCGATCTGCGTTTTCCGGCGGATCGCATCCACCTTCTTTCGATCGGCACGTGCGCGGAATCGCGAGGCGCGCCCGGGAAATCCAGCCCGGATTTTTTTGGCATCCCGGGAACGCTCACGCGCCTCGGGGGGCGAGGCGTGGTCCACTTGATGATGGCCATCCAGGAAGAGCGCGGCATTTCCGAGGCGCGCGCGCGGCTCTCGGCCACCAGGTACCTGCGGATCGACAGGGCCGCGAGCCCGCCGCAAGCACGACACCTCCGTCTCGACAATGCATCGCCCGAGGCGCTCCGGACCCTGGAAGAACTGGCTGCCGAAGCCGGCAACAGCCTCGGCGATATGC
>CAYGHZ010000389.1:0-1535 GCA_964349635.1 uncultured Candidatus Marinamargulisbacteria bacterium | reverse complement strand
GCAATGGATCTACTCGCATTATCGGTTACAGCCACAGGGGCTACAGTTGGGCCTTATCCAAAGCATATGGCTGAAAAAAGTAGGCAAGAGTTGGTAGATCGGTTTAAAAAAATCGCAACCGATTACCAAACTTTTAAAAACCTGATGATTCCTGCTCGTGAGAGGCTCGAACAATGGAAAGCAGAAGCAGAAAAGGCGACCAAGGAGCAGGAATAAAATCCAATTCTTTTCCGGCGACATGAGCAACAGTCCTAAATATGGACTTACGATGTCCATATTTTCACTCGAGCCTCAGAAGCTCGAGATCCGCTTCAGCATCCGACAGATACTCATGTAATGAATCTGGGTAATCATCAAGCGCTTCCTTGAAAAGCGAAGTAGTGAGAATCGATGGAAAATTCTTTCTACCTGCGTAATCCAGATAACTGCTCCAGCGATACTGTTCTAAATAACCTAATGCACCGTTAGCATCTTTAATACCAGCATGACTGCGTTCTCGCCATGATTCCGCTCCTCTCAGGTAGTCGAGCGGATTGAGATGAATGTAATGAAGAATGTAATTAAAATGTGCCTCGCGTTCTATAAGAATCTTCTTTGTCCGTCCTTGGAAGAGGGTGCCGATACGGTCATACTTTTCGTTGAAAGATTTAGCGTATCCAACATTCAGCTTACGTAAGAATAAGGACATGCCTTTTTCCACAAGTTCCGAAATAAGCAGATGATAATGATTTTTCATTAGACACCAACCATGAATCTCGACTAAACGTTCCCGCTTCCGATTTTCTATATATGGACTTACGATGTCCATAGATTTGAAATGATAACCGCTGTTTGAATCTGCAGGGGTAGAGTCGTTGAATACATACAAATCATGAATAAAGCGGATGCGGTCTTTGTCGTCCATGAAGATATTGCGACCATCGACCCCACGATTCAGTACGTGCCACAATTCCATTTGATTCAGTATAGCGCATATATGGACTTACGATGTCCATAATTCACAGTTTGATGGCAAGGGATCTCCAAGCTCCTCTCAGTAAAGTTCGAAGAAGCCGTGGCGGTTGCTAAGTAAGTATCTATAGACTCAAATAGATTTGTGTGATATGTTGTGCGGCACGTGAGTCGCGAAGTGCGAGTCGCATTTTATGGAGATAATTATGGCCGGCAACAAGCTCCGATACTGTTCTTTTTGCGGCAAAAGTGAGCTGGAAATTAAAGCAATGGTGCAAGGTACCTTTGTTTTCATCTGCAATGAATGTCTGGGGCTTTGTGTCCAAATCGTTGTTGACCAGGGTCTGGTGACGCTCGACGAAATGCTTGCCGAAGGCAAGAAGGCCTACGAGCGGCCGCCAGCAGAAGAGTCCAGCGTCAATCCTGCAAACCAAAACTAATCAGCCGCCCCACGAATCTGTGGAGGCGGTTCGTGTTTATGCCATCACGGGCGCGAAGTCCAGTTCTTTTTCGGCGATGCGAGCGGCGACCAGCTTCACCTTGATTGGGTCGCCGAGGGTGAAAGCCTTGTGCGTGCGCTTGCC
>CAYGHZ010000388.1:0-1545 GCA_964349635.1 uncultured Candidatus Marinamargulisbacteria bacterium | reverse complement strand
GTATTATTCTTTACCATATTTACTTCGCTAATGATTGTCCCTCTCAATTTTCTGGCAGGCCCGGACGGATTCGAACCGACAACACTCGGTTTTGGAGACCGACGCTCTACCAGTTGGAGCTACGGGCCTTTATACTACTTCATTTCTTTGTGGGCAGTATGACGCTTGCACCACTTGCAGTATTTTTTCAGCACGAGCTTATCTGTCGTATTTTTCTTATTTTTGGTCGAATGATAAACGCTTCGGCCGCAATCTTCTTCTTCACATTTTAGGGAAACTTGTACTCTCATAAAAGGTAAAGGCGAATTTATCACAAGCCAAGATGCGGTGTCAACAAAAGATATGTTAAAATGCGGCGGTGCTAAAAATCCTGGTACAACGCGCAGATCGCTTGGGAGACGTACTCTTTTCACTTCCCATTATCGAGCGCCTAAATCAAAAATTCCCTCACGCCGAAATTCATTTCTTAACGTCGAAAATCGGCGCCGACTTTCTGGACGGTCATCCCCTCATAAAAAAAATCATCGTATATGAAGACTTTCGAAAAACTCTTGCGAAGATAAGAAAAGAAAACTATTCCACATATATCTCTCTTTGGAATCATCCCTCTATGGCTAACCTGGGATTGCTGGCAGGAATTCCTACCCGTGTTGGGGACAGCTCGAATCCAAGCCTCAGCTGGATGTACACGATGACGGTCGATCAAAATTGGGAGGATTACACCCGCCATCAAATCGAATTTAATCTGGACTTGCTGGCGCCATTAGGAATTCGAGGTAATGACCTGAACGCGGAAATCCATACGGATCCCGCCATCGATAAAAAAATAAAAAAATACGTGAACCCTCGTCGAAAGACTATCGTTCTTTTTACAGCGACAGGCGGAACGAACTACCCTATACCCGAAACCGCTATTCTTAAATTTTTGTCGATCCTTCCGGATGAATACGATTGCATCTTGGCGGGCCCGGACTCCAGCCTGGCGCAGTATCAATCCGAACGCGTTATCAATCTCATTGGAAAAACGACATTGAAAGAATTGACATCGGTTATCAAGCTTGCGGATTTTTATGTTGGCCCCGATACCGGACCCACCCATATCGCGTCGTTTTTAAACAAACCTGTGTTATTTTTCTCTCCCATCAAACCCAACCCGCCGTCGCGATGGGGACCGATTTGTTCACGATTTCAAATTATTCGACAGGAATATAATTGCGCCCATTCATTTGGAGAAAGGTGCGAACCCGACCTTTGCTTTTCGTATCTGACCGGCGAGCTGCTTTACCATCGATTTTTGGAATTGGTAGCCTCTAAAGAGATGTCGCCGGAAAGAAGAAAGAGAGCGAGGCTCCTGAATTCGTTGCGAGTTCTTTATGTGACCCGGACCGAACGCGAAGCAGAAAAAGCCCTTCCAACCATCGACGATCTTGGAAAAAAGGGATTAATTATCTTTCCTATTATATTGGAAGGGGGATCCATCTTTGATCTGATTCGCTTATTAAAAATGATTGGCAGGCGAAATATTAATGTCGTGCAGGGTCGAGT
>CAYGHZ010000387.1:0-1548 GCA_964349635.1 uncultured Candidatus Marinamargulisbacteria bacterium | reverse complement strand
CTCATATAAATAGTTTTTTTTAAATCGATTTTGCCATGCGGCGTCGGCATAGACTGTGACTTCGTGCACGTCTTCGACCAAATGGCACGCGACGATCGACGCAACCGTGACGGAGCGAGCGTCGTCCAAAAGCGCTTTTGCGATATTTTCGGTGGTGGGCGGTTCTTTCATAACATCGTTAAGATAGTGATGGTCATATCGAACCAACACTTTCTCTTCGACCTGTTTTTTTATCTCCGTCATGTCGATAATCATGCCCGTCTTTGGGTTCACCGGGCCGGTAAAAATAAAATAGGCGACAAAGTTATGGCCATGGCCATATTTGCCTTCGGACGGGTCTAGTTTATGAGCAGCGGCAAATTCAAAACGACGGTTTAATGTGATCAATTGTGAATCAAAGTTAGGAATTCGGAACGGGTGGAGCTATCGTTTCGAAACGACCCTAACATACACGAGGTCTTCATCACCGAATTTTGCTTCTCGACGCCACGCATCATCATGCACAAATGCTGCGCTTCGATGACAACGCCAACACCTTTGGCGCCGGTTTTGGCCAACAGCGCATCGGCGATTTGTTTGGTCAAACCTTCCTGAATTTGCAGCCGCCGGGCAAACATATCGACAATGCGCGCCATTTTCGAAAGGCCGATCACTTTTCCGTTGGGTAAATACCCAACATGGCATTTCCCAAAAAACGGCAACAAATGATGCTCGCACAGTGAATACAATTCGATATTTTTTACAATCACCATTTCGTCCATGGCAGACTCAAACACGGCGCCGTTGACGATCTCATCCAGGGACTGGCGATACCCATGGGTCAAAAATTCCATGGCCTCCGCCGCTCGTTTCGGGGTGCCCTTCAACCCGTCGCGATGGGCGTCTTCTCCAATACTGTCCAACAGTTTTTTGTATAAATCTTTCATGCCCGTACCCACCGATTAATCAGATTTAGGCTTGGCCCGGTCATCAGCGTCGTGGCCAATGCCATCAGTACCAAAATCGCAAAAATTTCGGGCGACAAAATTCCCAAATCATAGCCAATATTTAATACGACCAATTCCATCAACCCTCGCGTGTTCATCAGTGCGCCAATCGATAACGCATCTTTCCAGTTAGAGCCAACGAATTTAGCCGATATCGTACTGCCTCCAAATTTTCCTACAACCGCAACCCCGATGACAAGTCCGCAGGTCAGCCATAAATGCACACTATTTAACAACCCAATCTGCGTGCGCAGCCCGGTAAACGCAAAAAAGATGGGTAGTAGCATCAACACACTAATATCTTCCACCTTCTCCGTCAAAATGGCGCGAAAGCGCAAATTATGCGGCATAATCGTTCCGGCGATAAACGCGCCAAACAGCGCATGAATTCCGATAATTTCGGCGAAATAGGCCGAAAGCAACAATACCAAAAAAGAGATGGCGACGACTTTCTTTTCGATGGTTTCCCGGGACACCAAATGCGCCGTGGCTTTTCGTAACCACGGTCGAACCATTCCCAACATCACCGTTACAAAAATAATGGCCAACCCAATCGTAAACC
>CAYGHZ010000386.1:0-1549 GCA_964349635.1 uncultured Candidatus Marinamargulisbacteria bacterium | reverse complement strand
CTATAACCGATGCCAAAATAGAAACGCGAAACTCGAAATATTGGGCCTATATTTTATCAAAAAACGCTTTGGAAAATTTAACGCTTTTGGCTGCCAAGCAGTTGAAATGCCGCGTCAATGCCATCGCGCCCGGATCGATCCTGGCCCAAGATGGCTCGATGCCGGGCCCCGGCACGGTAAAAGACCTTACGGAGGCGTTAAGCTATTTGGTAACTCAGCCCCATATTACCGGCCAGATCGTGCATGTGGACGGCCATGAAAAAATGCGTTAGCGTTCCACCCCACTCATTTCCTGCCTTGCTCACCTGCCGTCTCTCCCGAGAATTCAAATATTACGAACGGGTCAAGCTGGCGCTATTCTTGGCCAAAACCGCACATGATTTTTATCGCCACCGCGATGCGCGTTTAACAATATCGTCTCTTGCCCGGGAACTGGCTCCTCGGTTACTCTTTTTTGCATTGCGAAACGGGTGCGCATCTGCGCCCGGCTTAACGGCTAAGAATGTTGAGGCGATGCGATTGGTTTATAAATGGTATTGTGAACCGGCGCGATACAGTGTTGGCGTTTTAGGTTGGATTGCGGTTGCAATGTGTTATCCCGATTCCGGTGTGTGGGGACATATCGGCGGTCTGGAATTAGGTCGGCTCGGCTATTAAATTAAAGGGGTACTGAAAGAGGATAAAAAATGATCAAAAAGGTCATTGCAGTATCTCGGAAATATAATTTTGTAGCGTTCGTTCCGCAGGCGCATCGCTCGGCTCAAAAAGGGTCGTTATCCGCCAGTCATGTGTCCGCAACAACGAAAGTCGATCGACCACTAATTTTTTTCGATGGTAAATGGGAGTTTCGGGAACATCCGACTATACTTGTATTTGGACGGCATAGAGTTAGCGCAAAGCTTCTATGTGCGGACTTTCCTAAGGCCGATATTGAAGGCTGGGAAACTGCCAATAGCGAAAGCGTTGCTTTTGCTTCGCGAACCGGCCTCTTGCCGCTTTTGGCAAAAATAAGTTCTCTGTCGGTCGAGCAAGCAGCCAAGAAATTATTGGATTCTAAATTTGCATTATTTGCATTTGCTTGTTGCCACTACACTACACCGGAAAACAAACATAAATTGGCACGCGCGTTTTTGACGTCTTTCGCCCATGATGATATTTCGGATCATCCTAAATCCCCGTACTTTAGGGATGGTTCAGCTTTAAACGATTTAAATGCTTATCTCATGACTATTCTTATTCAAGGCCAAACACCGGCCTCCCAACCCTCAAAATCTCCTGTTCACCAGAGAATTTCTCAGATTCTTGGCAATCTTTTTTTGCAGCTTTGGTCAGACGTAATACGAGATCGTTCAAACAATCGCATTTCAGATGATCGGTTTTTGTTAGCCATGCGTGAATATTTTGAGTCGTCAAAAATCCAGGCGGATCGTCGCGCAGATACGCAAAAAGAACAAGAGGCGCCATTAGCGACCGGGAGCGGCAGTTCCCAAAAAATTACACGACAATATCTCAGAAACCGGGAATATACGGGAGCCGTAAGGGTACTTCT
>CAYGHZ010000385.1:0-1553 GCA_964349635.1 uncultured Candidatus Marinamargulisbacteria bacterium | reverse complement strand
TGCCAAACGTTTCTTGCGCTTAGCGGCAGAATCGACAAAGCCCAATGAAGAGCGCCTCAAAGAATACACAGATGCAGAAATTGCCACCCTCAAACTCGATCTTCTCTCCACCGAACCCGTCTATCCCGAACTCGAAAAATTGCGCCTCCTCGACAGCTTTGAGCGGACAATGCGCGCCCTCGGCTACGAGCACCCCGTCAGCCTCCTGCTATCCAATACCGACATTGACACCCTCCTGCGGGACACAAAACTCTTCGACCTTGCCTATCGGACAGAAATTGTGGAACACCTCGACACGATCGCCGCAAGCCAAGATCCTTTCATCCTTCTTGCCAAAGCCATCGATCCATACGCACGCACGGTGCGCCTCCAAAAAGAAAATGAACTCGACTCCGTGCAAACCGAAAGTTACGATGCCATTGCCAAAAGCCTTTTTGCAAAATATGGCGAAAGCATCTATCCCGACGCCACCTTCACATTGCGCCTCTCTCTCGGATCGATGAAAGGATACTACGAAGACGATACGTATATTGCGCCCACAACGGATATCGGCGGCGCGTTTGTAAAAGCAGAGGAACACAACTTTCAAAAGCCCTTCGATCTCCCCGCAAGCTGGACGCGGCAGGAAGACACGCTGAATCTGCAAACACCCTTCAATTTTGTCTCCACAAACGACATCATCGGCGGCAACTCAGGCAGCCCCGTCATCAATCAGCAAGGCGAGCTTGTCGGCCTTATCTTCGATGGCAACATCCACTCCATCCTCTGGAGCTTTAAATTCGACGAAATCCAGGCCAGAGCCACCAGCGTCCACTCCGCAGGCATCCTAGAGGCGCTGAAGCGCATCTACCACGCAGACAGACTCGTTCAGGAAATTGCTCAGTAAGATGACATTAAAAAACAGAACTCTTAGGCTGCTCAAAGAAGGGCTGCGACAATCCAAAGAAGGGAAAATTCGCTCCCGCGGTTCTTTTGTTAAGTATGCTGTTGATCGCGGCTTGAAAAACAAAAATCAATGTCCTGATATCAAACGCCAAATATCCAAGAACGAGTGGCCTTAGAACTTCCGGAGGCCAGCCACCCCAACGTCATCGTGGCGGTCGCAGCCGCGGGAGTAGACGTGCAAGCCGCCCGGGGCGAAGCCCCCAACAGCCAATTGGCATCCATCAATATTTTCTTTGCAGCGAGTATATGTCCATGGCTCAGAATCTCTATTAAACAGACGATTTCCCGAAAAGCGGTGTTCCCATAGAATGCAGGTGGCGGCATCTAAAAAGCCCGGCACCGTGTAGCCTTTTGATTCAACAAGATCCTTTTGAACGGCATAGCTTTGATTTCGACTCCTAGGAACAACATCTTTTGTCATGACCGCCCACTGAAATTCTACTTCCGTAGGTTTATCGTTAGCAGGCTCTAAAATCTCACCCCAAATAAACTCACAACCAACGCCTCCTGTTGCCTTATCCAACGCGTCCAGATTTTTTAAAGTGCGTGGCACTTCAGTACCGTCTTCCAGCGTGAAATTTTTCAATAAAGGGACGACAAAATGCGTC
>CAYGHZ010000384.1:0-1554 GCA_964349635.1 uncultured Candidatus Marinamargulisbacteria bacterium | reverse complement strand
TTCTTCCGGTTTATTGGTCATTCCGGCATTCGATTTGTCCAAACGGATATAGCCGGTTCCGTTTTTTTTGGCCAGGGCATTCGTGCATTCTTTCGCTTCCCACAAATCGCCCGGAGAACAAATCGTGATGTCCGGCAAACAGCGCATAAACGAGATATCTTCGGTCGCATGATGCGATATGCCCAATGCTCCGTAGGAAAAGCCGGATCCAATCGATACGACATTGACGTTGGCATTGTGATAACAGGCGTCGTTGCGAATCTGTTCATAACAGCGCATGGTGGCGAAATTAGCAATGGAATAAGCAAAAACCACGCGCCCCTCCAACGCCAACCCCGTGGCAATCCCAATCATATTTTGCTCGGCGACGCCCACATTCACATATTGATTCGGAAATTTTTCTTGGAATTTTTCGAATACGCCAAACCCCAGATCGCCGGTTAGAAGCATGACATTCGGATCTTCGGCCGCTCGGTCCATCAACGCCTGGGTGAAGGCATCTCTCATAGTCGCGCCTCCAATTCAACTTTTGCCGCTTCGTATTCGTCGCCTTTGGCGGTTCGGTAATGCCAAACCACTTTATTTTCCATAAATGAAACGCCTTTTCCTTTAATGGTATCTGCGATGATGCAAAGGGGCTTGGCGCCCGCCGTGAGAGATAACACGTTTTTGAGTTCGTGATGATTGTGGCCGTCCACGCGTCGGACATCCCAACCGAAACTACGCCACTTGTCTTCAAATGGTTCCAATTCCAGTGTTTCCGATATGGTTGTGAGGCTTTGCAATTTATTGTAATCGACGATCGCAACCAGATTACCTAGCTTGTGATGCGACGCAAACATGATGGCCTCCCAGTTTGACCCCTCGTCGCATTCCCCATCGCTTAGCACCACAACTACCCGATGATCCTGGCCGCTTCGTTTCGCCGCCAGCGCCATACCGGTCCCAACGGATAAACCATGGCCTAACGACCCTGTCGAAAGTTCTACGCCGGGAATGCCTTTGTGGGACACATGCCCGCTTAAAAACGACCCGTCTTGATAATGCGTTTCTAAAATTTCTGTGGAGAAGTATCCGGACTCCGCCAACGCCGCATAGACCGCCGCGCCCGCATGGCCTTTGCTTAAAATAAATCGATCACGTTTTGCCCATTTCGGATCTTTCGGATCTTTGCGAAGAACCTCTCCGTATAAGACGGCGATGATGTCGGTCATCGAAAAGGCGGATGCGATGTGCGAACTGCCCCCACGGCTTGTCATTTCTAATACGTGACGCCGGATTTTAGCCGCGAGTTGCTGCGTCATAGCCGGGTTTTAAACAACGTCGACGCCGTCATCCACATAATTTTCAGATCAACAACGAAGCTGCGCTCATCGACATATTTTAACTGAAGCAATAGCTTGCCAGGTCGAATTTTTTCCAAATACGCTTGTTCGGGATCGGCACTGCCGGCCAGTATTTCGCCTTCGTTGTGATATTTGATCGAAGCGTAGTCCGTGATCCCGGGCCGGACCTTCAGGATGACTTTCTCTTTTTCGGTATACATGTCTACAT
>CAYGHZ010000383.1:0-1555 GCA_964349635.1 uncultured Candidatus Marinamargulisbacteria bacterium | reverse complement strand
CCCCCCGGCAGTCTCCACTGACTTGTTGTAATTTTCGTTTTCTGTTTGAATTTTGTTAGAATTTCGTTTGCTTTTCATACGTTTTTGTTTTATGCTTCATTTTTGTGAACCTCGACAGAAGCTTAGGCATTTCAAATACGACATTTTACTCCGGTAAACAAGGTGGCAGCGGCGGCTATTCCGGCAACCCTAACGGCAACGGAAAAGAGAAAAAGAAGTCTGCGTTCGACGAGGATGAAATACTCTCCCCTCCCCCAATTAGCCCCCCCTTCGATATGAACCGGATTCAGTTTATTCGAGCTGAAACCAAATCGCCTGAATAACGCTTTTCAATATAGTTTTCCAGCATTTCGCAGAACTGTTCCCTCAAATTGGGTTCAGTGCCATCAAACGTTTTAAACAATTTTCCATCTTGAAATACAGGGATTGAAGGAAGTTCGGAACTGCCGGGCAAGCTGATCCCAATATTGGCATATTTGCTTTCACCGGGGCCGTTGACCACGCAACCCATCACCGCCACGGATAGTTTTTCAACGCCCGGATATTTTTGTTTCCAGGTCGGCATTTGCTGTTCGATATAGTGAGTAACATCCTTGGCCAGATGAATAAACTTATCGCTATTGGTGCGTCCGCAGCTAGGGCAACTGGTGACGGCGGGCATAAAGTATCGGATGCCCATCGATTGCAGCAAATAACGGCAATTTTTCACTTCCAGGTCGCGATTGGCGCCGGGCTCGGGAGTTAGTGAAATGCGAATCGTGTCGCCATAGCCTTGTTGCAGCAGGACGGCTAACGCTGCGGAGCTAGCGGCAATGCCTTTGACGCCGCCGCCGGCTTCGGTCAGGCCCAGGTGCATTACGTAGTCGGATTGCCGGCATAAAACCTCATAAACGCGGATCATATCTTGGACCTCGGACATTTTGACGCTCAGGACGATTTTGTCTTTCCCTAAGCCCAGCTTTTCTGCGCAAGCGGCGCTTTGCAGGGCGCTTAGCACCATCGCGTCGATAACGACGTCGCGGAAGTCTTTGGGTTGCGGCAACTTACCGTTTTCGTCCATTAACTTGGTAAAGAGTTCTTGGTCGAGCGATCCCCAGTTAACGCCAATCCGAACCGGCTTGTCATATTTGATCGCAACTTCGACCATCGACGAGAAGTTAGCGTCGTGTTTTTCGCCGCGGCCCACGTTGCCGGGGTTAATACGATATTTGGCCAACGCTTTGGCGCATTCCGGGAACTTGGTTAATAAGATATGGCCGTTATAATGAAAATCTCCCACTATCGGAACGTTGTATCCGTCTTTAGTGAGTTGCGCGACGATTTGCGGGACGGCTTCGGCGGCGGCAAAATCGTTGACCGTGATGCGAACGAGTTCGGAGCCTGCGTCGGCCAGCTCTTTGATTTGTTTGACTGTTGACGCCACGTCGGCAGTTAAGGTATTTGTCATGGACTGAACTACGACGGGGTGGGCGCTGCCCATTAAAACGTTGCCGATTTTAACAGTGGGGGTGTATCTGCGTTTGATTTCCATAAATTGATTGTACCGTCTCTGGAC
>CAYGHZ010000382.1:0-1576 GCA_964349635.1 uncultured Candidatus Marinamargulisbacteria bacterium | reverse complement strand
TCTAGATACCTTGGACTTTTTGATTGGGGAACTGGAAAACGACGGCCACTATCGGCATGGGTGGCCAAATTATGGGAAGCTGGGTGGCGAAAAATATCATTGTCATCTTAAAAAAGGAAAACCTACTTATGTCGCTTGTTGGGAAATATTGGATAAAAACTCAAAAATAATGGAGGTATACTATGTCGGCACTCACGAAAAAGCCCCTTACTAAAAAACAGGCTGAAATTAAAAATATTAGTTTTGAATTTCATGGGCATCGCCATACCTATCACACGTTTAGCGACATTCCGGATGCGGAAATCGTACTGATTGCCCAGGAGTTAGCCGCTTCGGCTTCTCTTGAGTGGGAGCAGGTTTTTCGGGAATCCAGAGATCGCGTCGGAGGGGTTGAAGCCTATCGAAAATCTGCTGCGCGGGTGCGTGGCGCACGAAATCGGGATGGATTGACGCAGGAAGAGGTGTCCAAAAAACTTGGGATCCGCCAGAGCAATTTGTCTGCCATCGAAAATGCCAGAGCTCCTATTGGAAAACGTTTGGCATTGAAATTGGCTGAAGTTTTTAAGTCGGACTATAAGCTCTTTCTGACGGATTTGCCGGAATAGAACCTTGTGGAGCGATTTAGGCTGGTTTTCTTTTACGCGGCAAACCGACGACCACGGGTCTGACCGGCTCGAGGAGTACGCATTCGATTTGAGTCGTAGCGGCCATTAAGTCGGAATCGAGTTTGGCGTCTTCGGCTGTCCACTGTTTTAGAGCTTCTTCCCGAGTACGTATTCGGTCTTGTATCACGGCTTTTGTGGTGGGAATATCAGGAGCCGCAGGAATCGGCCACACTTGATTTATGCGAGCATGGAGCTGCATTAGTTGCACATTTAATTTGGCCAGCTGAATCTGGGCGTCCAGCTGCTCTTTAGAATCGGCCACAGCAATTTTTTTAACGTCGTCCAGTACCGACATCACCACATCGTCGCCATCGATCGCGGAGAGATTTAAGGCTAAGGCATCGGATGCGACCTTTTGTTCTTTCTTTAACTCTTCCAATCGCTTATTCGTTTCTTGCCGGGTTATTGCATGCGCAGCGTAGGCGTCACAATCCGCAAGCGCTTTATCATCTAATTTTTGGCCATTCTCCGACTCTTTAAGATTAGACATAAGCGTCGATTTTTTTTGTTCATACCCCACCCTACTTTTGGCGGCGTGCGCGACGGCCTCTTTCATCGACGCAAGAACGGGTCTGCAATCCCCCACCGTTTCTCTTGCAGTAACAGGATCTAGGTTCTGCCGGCGAGCTTGAACGGCCTGACGTCGGCCTGCCAGCGATTCTATCGCCACCTTAATCTCTACTTTTTGAAGATCCTCCGGAATCTGCTTTTTTGATTCGGTCAACGCTGAACGAGCCTGGGCCAGATCGGCGATTCCGGTGTTTAATTTTGCCCGCAGAGCGTCCATTTTTTTTGCCTCAATAGGCAGTCTTTCAATTTGTTTTGCAAGTGCATCCATCGCATTGTTTGACTGGGCTAGCTGCGCTGCTCTTTGCTCGTGGCCCGCAGCAACTCGAAGGGCGCTTAACGAT
>CAYGHZ010000381.1:1041-1577 GCA_964349635.1 uncultured Candidatus Marinamargulisbacteria bacterium | reverse complement strand
GCGGTATACAGCCCTTCGTGCGCTTCTGGCTGCACAACGGCCTCATGCAGGCGGCCGACGGCAAGATGAGCAAAAGCCTGGGCAACGTCTTCAGCATCCGCGATGCGCTTGCCAAATACAGCGCGGACGCACTGCGCATATTCATACTGTCGTCCCACTATCGCAGCCCGCTGATGATAAGCGAGCAGTCGCTGACCAGCTCTGAGCGCGGCGCGGAGCGGTTAAGCGCAGCCGCCGCAAGAGTGGACACCGGGAGCAAGCCCGGAACCATAGATATCGCCGGCTACAGGCAGAAGTTTAAGGATGCGATGGATGATGATTTCAACACCCCGCAGGCAGTGGCAGTCGCCTTCGATATATCGCGCGATATAAACCGTGAAGCAGAGCTTGGCAACAGGATTGCGTACGCTCAGAAACTTCTCATGGAAATAACGGGCATACTCGGTCTGACCCACAAAGTAAAAACATTCGCGGGACAGGAATCGTCAAAATACATCGACCTGCTGGTGGAGATGCGCAACGAACTCAGGGCGGCG
>CAYGHZ010000381.1:0-1031 GCA_964349635.1 uncultured Candidatus Marinamargulisbacteria bacterium | reverse complement strand
TTTCAGGATAGCCTTAACGCGTGCAGCGAGTTCTTTTGGGAAGAACGGCTTTGTGATAAATTCATTCGCACCCACTTCAAGGGCGCGTACTTTTTCTTCCTCGTTATCAATGCCGCTTAACAGGACGATGGGGACGTCTGAGAATTCACGGATCTTTTTACACGTCTGGAAGCCATTCATCACAGGCATGGAAACGTCAAGGAGTACTAATGCCGGAGTCTCACGTTGAACCTCTTTCAGAGCTTCCTCACCATTGACTGCCTCTGTGAGACCGTAGCCCTCCGCCTCCAATATCCGTTTTACCAGTAGCCTTATAACGCTTTCGTCGTCGACAATTAGGATTTTTTGTTTTTCAATCATTACGTAAAGTATAACAAAAGAGTAATAAGCTCTCCTAATTATGTCTGTTCTGAAGGGATTGTCTACGGTAAATATGGCCTTTTAGTGCCATCTTCACCTGAAAATTTGACAGTAAAGTGGTAGAACCAGTTTATGCAGAGTTCTTATGTAAAATTAGTCGATGAGCTCCAGGCTTATGTCCAGGCCTTTGACTGAGTGTGTCAGAGCGCCAACAGAAATCATGTCCACGCCTGTCTCAGCCACCGCGCGTATGTTGGCGAGCGTTATGCCGCCGGATGCCTCCAGAGGTACACGTCCGTTGATGTCCTTCACTATCCGCGCCATAAGTGCGGGCGGCATGTTGTCCAGCAGTATCGCCTCCGCCCCCGCCGCCAGCGCCTCTTTCGCCTGCTCGCGCGACGTTACCTCTACTTCAATCTTCAGCAAATGGGGCAGCCGTTTCCGCATAGCGCTCAGCGCCTCCGCAAGCGTCTGCTCCCTGCGGTGGATCGCCGCGATGTGGTTGTCTTTCAGCAGTACGCCGTCGCCCAGGTTGTACCTGTGGTTGTATCCCCCGCCCATGCGCACGGAGTATTTGTCGAGCGCGCGGTGGCCCGGCATGGTCTTGCGCGTGTCCAGCAGGCGCGCCTTGGTGCCAGCGACCGCCGCAACGTACTTTGAGGTCTCGGTAG
>CAYGHZ010000380.1:0-1590 GCA_964349635.1 uncultured Candidatus Marinamargulisbacteria bacterium | reverse complement strand
TTGACCCTGCGCAAGTCATTCGTGTGATGAAAGATATCTGTGTGGCGTCGGATCAGCACATGATGGACATTAAAAAAGAGGATCGCTGGCATAAAGATATTTTTGTTGATCCGTCGATGGCAACCTCATTTTGTCGGGCGGCTGATCAAATTGCGGAAGAAAATAACGCTCGGGTGATTATGGCGTTTACCAGCTCGGGTACGACGCCGTTGATTGCGTCGAAACTCAATCCTGCGTTTCCGATTATTGCTCCAACGGATGAGCAGTATATTTGCCAACGCATGGCGATGTTTCGGGGCGTTTATCCGATGATGATGCCCAAAGCGTTTAGCCAGATTAGCCGGTGGACGGACATGATAACGTTGGCGATTCGTGAAGCCAAGCATCAAGGATTAATTGAAAAAGGCGATAAAGTTGTGGTGACGGCAGGTATTCCCATCGGCCAATCCGCTGGGATCAATTCAATAAGGTTGGTGACGGTATGAAAAAACGGAGTTTTAACTTTAGTTCGGGTCCGGCGGTGTTGCCGTTGGAGGTTCTGGAACGTGCGCAAAAAGAATTATTAAATTACGATGGTTCGGGCATGTCCGTGATGGAAATGAGCCATCGCTCGAAAACTTTTGAAGCGATTCTGGCGCGGGCGGAGGCATTGCTTCGCAAGCTCTTAAATATCTCTGATAAGTATGCGGTTTTGTTTTTGCAGGGTGGCGCAAGCCTGCAGTTCTCGATGGTTCCGATCAATCTTTATCTACAGGGAAAACCCGTGGATATGGTGATGACCGGCGCTTGGAGCGAAAAAGCGCTGACCGAATTGAAACGGGTGGGAGAACATCACATTGTGGGTACTTCTAAAGAGGCCAATTACACTTATATCCCAACGGTTGAGCGGTTTAATCCGGATGCGTCGTATGCATATATTACTTCCAATAATACGATTTTTGGGTCGCAATGGGCTGATTTTCCGGTGACCGGAAATGTGCCTTTGGTGGCCGATATGTCATCCGATATTTTATCCAGACCTCTGGATGTGAATCAATTTGGGCTGATTTTTGCGGGCGCCCAAAAGAATTTGGGGCCGGCCGGCGTTACGATAGTCATTATCCGAAAAGATTTGGCGGAACGGTGCCCGGAAAACGTGGCGACGATGCTTCAATACCGGACGCATATTCAAAATGGGTCGATGTATAACACGCCACCGACGTTTCCGATCTATATGGTGCAATTGGTTTTAGAATGGATTGAGCAAAACGGAGGCCTGGAAAAAATGGCGGCTCACAACGCTAAAAAAGCGGCCTTGCTTTACGATGCGATCGACACCAGCAGCTACTATTATTGCCCGGTTCAAAAGGGGTCTCGATCCAATATGAATGTGGTGTTTCGGGTGATTGGCAATAAGGAAGATTTAGAGAAAAAATTTGCGGCGGAAGCGACGGCTGCTGGCTTAACGGAATTGAAGGGACATCGTTCTGTGGGCGGGTTGCGCGCCTCGCTTTATAACGCGCAGTCGATGGAAGCGGTAGAGGCGTTGGTGGAGTTTATGAAGGAGTTTCGGAAGAAGAATTAGATTCCCAAATTCTTCCTAAATTGCTG
>CAYGHZ010000379.1:0-1599 GCA_964349635.1 uncultured Candidatus Marinamargulisbacteria bacterium | reverse complement strand
ATCTGATGCCCTTGAAGCATGCCCAGGTGGATACTTTGGTGTTGGGTTGCACTCATTATCCGCTGTTGCAAGCGGTTTTTGAGGAATTGATGGGGCCACGGGTGACCGTGATTGATTCGGCGGCCGCGACCGCTGACAAGCTAGCGGATTACCTGACGCGCCATCCGGAGGTAGCAGCGGGGCTTGGCCGGCAGGGACAGCGCCGCTTCTTTGTGACCGACGCGGTGCCTGCCTTCACGCGGTTTGCCCAGCGCTACCTAAGCTCACTGGCCGTGGAGGTGGAGTTGGTGAGCGTGACGGAGCTGGAAAAGCAGGCGGGCCACCTGAAGGAGGGGCCGTTCGTGGCCGAAGGGAAATAGCAGACGGGCCACCTGAAGGAGGGGCCGTCTGTCGTCTTTGGCCAGGGTGTTTTAATGTGCTATATTAGCGCCATAACAGCGGTTTGGTTATGCCTAAAAAACCTCAGCCTAAGCAGAAGGCGCCCAAAAAATCAGTGGCCCCAGCTAAGTCCAAGCTAAAAGCCAAAAAGCCGATTAGTGAGGCCCGGCCAGCAGCAGCTAAGAAGGTGGCCAAGGTGGTTAAGACGGGCAAGAAGCTGGTTACTAAGAACACGCCCAAGGCTAAGAAGGAAGATCTTTCCCGGCTTCTTAAAGCAGCCAAAGATGATGCCAAGCACGATCAATCAAGAAAAGAGGATCAGGAAGCGGCCCAGCAGGCGGCGCAGGAGGCCCTAGAAGCGGTCCAGCAGGCCAGCCTGGATTTGGGTGAAGTGGCAGAGACTGATTCCGGTGCGCAGCCGGAGGTAGCAGAAGAAGTTGGTGAGGTGGAGGCGCTGGCTGATGGCGAGGCGGTTGAGGCTGTGCCGGAAGGGGCCGGGCAGGCTGTGATCCCGCCCATCAATAACGACTCGATGGCTGGTACGGCTGATTTAGGCTTGGTCTATCCGCGGAACATTGTGGAGGAAATGGAAACGTCTTATCTGGACTACGCGATGAGCGTTATTGTGCAGCGGGCGCTGCCAGATGCACGGGACGGCTTGAAGCCCGTCCAGCGTCGTATCCTCTATACCATGCATGAGCTGGGCCTCACCCACACTGCTAAACATCGGAAATGTGCCAAGATTACTGGTGACACGACAGGTAACTACCACCCGCACGGGACCTCGGCGGTGTATGACTCGCTGGCCAGGTTAGCGCAGGATTATTCTCTGCGCGACCCCTTGGTGGATGGTCAGGGAAATTTTGGCTCCATTGACGGAGATGCCCCAGCTGCGGAACGTTATACGGAGGCACGGATGACCGCGCTAGCTGAGGAAATGCTCCAGGACATCAGGAAAGAGACCGTCAATTTCATTGATAACTATGAGGCGACGCGTCAGGAGCCAACCGTGCTGCCCACCCGCGTGCCTAACCTGTTGCTGAACGGTACCGTAGGTATTGCGGTCGGTATGGCCACCTCAGTTCTGCCTCATAATTTAGGCGAGCTAGTGGACGCGACGGTTTTCCTGATCGATAACCCGGATTGTGAAGTCTCCGCCCTTTTTGACTATGTTCAGGGACCAGATTTCCCCACCGGTGCTTCAATCTATGGCGTGAAGGA
>CAYGHZ010000378.1:0-1600 GCA_964349635.1 uncultured Candidatus Marinamargulisbacteria bacterium | reverse complement strand
GTCTTTATTCTCAAACCGGTTGTGTTTAAACGATATGTCGTGACCGCCTTTGATCGCCTTTGAAATAATTTGGCGAACGACGGCGGGCTGCTCGAAAATTTCCTTGAGCATAAAATGGTCGTAGCCGGATTTTTCTGCCGCTGTCGGATCCCACGCGATATGCTGAGGTTTTTTTACAATTTCCGCGCCGCCAATTTTTTTGAACACCACTTTTTTCTTAGTGATTATTCCAATTTCGTTATCGTCCAAATAAACGATTTCCTTGGTGTGATGAATCACGGCGTTAATATCGGACGCCACAAAATTTTCATTCTTTCCAACACCTACAATGAGGGGACTGCCCTTACGGCACACCACGATTTTTTTTGGATCTGCTTCGGCAATCACCGCAATGGCATACGTCCCCACTAAATCGAGCGTGGCCTTTTCGACCGCTTCTTCCAAGTTGTTTTGAAAATAGCGATCGATCAAATGCACGATCACTTCCGTATCAGTCTGCGAACGAAAAATATAACCTTCTTTCATGAGTTTGGTCTTGAGCATCTGATAATTTTCGATGATCCCGTTATGCACCAGGGCGATTTTTTTGTTTTGGCTGAGATGCGGATGCGCATTGATTTCGTTGGGTTCGCCGTGCGTCGCCCAGCGTGTTTGACCGATACCAATATCGCCGCGCAATTTCATGTTTTGCAGCAGCTTATCCAACTCGTGAATTTTCCCGGGGGTTTTCCAATGACTTAATTCACCATCGGAAATGATGGCAATTCCCGACGAGTCGTAACCGCGGTAGCTCAGACGTTCAAGGCCAACCACCAGTACGGATTCGATGTCCCGATTTCCCACATAACCTACAATGCCGCACATAGTTTAGGCTCCTTTTCGAATGAGACTCACGACTTCTTCGCCGCCCACCATGCGAAGCAGTTCGGCGGCGGTTTCGGTTTCTTTTAAGACTTGCACCTGCGTCACGGTCTGACCGGCCGCAGTTGATTTTGAGACTTTGAGATGATGATCGGCGAACTTTGCGATTTGCGGTAAATGCGTAATGCAAAAGGCCTGACAATTCTGTGAAATTAGCTTTAGCTTCTCACCTATTTTTATAGCCGTCAAACCACCCACGCCGCTGTCGACCTCGTCGAAAATGAGGGTGGGTACCGGCTGGTTTTCAAAAAATACCGTTTTGATCGCTAACATAATTCGCGACAATTCTCCGCCGGATGCGACTTTATGCAGCGGTTTGTGCGGTTCGCCCGGGTTTGGCGCCACCAGGAACTGGACCGAATCCGCGCCATTTGCAGTAAGGTCGATGGGCGAAACTTCAATTGTAAAAGCGGATTTTGGGAAATGCAGATCTACCAGCTGTGACTGTACCTGTTGAACTAATTTATCGGCATTTGCCCTGCGAACCTTGGTTAGCTTTTCCGCCAGGCTTCTTGCCTGTTTTCGCAATTGGTCGCATTGGGCCAGCAGCGCGCCGGAATCGTTAATCAAGGTATCTAATGTCGCTCGTTCGGCGACCTGTCGATCCCGCAACGCCATTAAATCCGCAATAGAATTAACTTTATATTTAGGGGTTGTTTTGGGATCTTCAGGACAAGAC
>CAYGHZ010000377.1:0-1605 GCA_964349635.1 uncultured Candidatus Marinamargulisbacteria bacterium | reverse complement strand
GTGTAGGGATAGGACGGAAACTCGGAGACGGTAAAGAAAAACCCCTGGTACCAACGGCCTTGGAAATTGGCTTGGGTCGATGGCGCCCCGTTGTAAAAGCCTTCATATTGCAAGCGAATGCGATCGGCGCGTTCCCAGTTTAGCGATTTGCCTAACCCGAGTGTGGCGCGGGGTTGGGTGGAATATTCCGCGGCGACATCCAATCCTAAAAGCCGGGTCGAGAAATCAACGCCATATAAGGTGGTTTGGTTTCTGGCCAATCGTGCAGAGAGGCCGTATTCCAGGTTCCCTACGACAAATTCCAGTTTGGGAACGGCGATAGTGTCGTTGAAAAAAAGCGTGCTGTTTTGAACATTGACTCGAATTCCGGCGACTCCTGATCGAATAGCGGATAAGTTGAGAAAGTTTTTAGGATCCGTGTTTACAAAATCAACCGGGTTCCAAAAATAGGTGCGGCCCCAGGTTAAAAATTGTTTGCCGGTTCTGATGTAAAGCGTGTGGTCAATGTTGTAATCAATAAACACTTCCTTGAAATCGACGGCGGTCACGGAGGTGTTGGCGGTGGTGATATTGATAAATCCTAAATCGGCAAACGCTTTAATGCCTTTTGGCAGGCGTACATCGAGGAACAAATCGCCTTGGGTTAGAGGGGTGAGATGGTTATTTTGGAAAAAGGCTAAGCCTTCTAGACGTCCCGTGAAATTGACTGAGCGTTCGTTGTTGTAGGTGATGGACACGTCTCGCGTCGCGGTTACAGTGTCGAGATCGAAATTGGGTTCCTGCGCAACGATTAGACTCGAAAAAAACAATAACCCGAAGAAGAAGCTTTTCTTCATTTACTCAAATTTTCCAAATAGGCCTTTGAAAATGTCGCTGGGTCGATGGTTTTGAAGGAGATATCTGAGATTTCGATCAGGGATTTATTCCCTTTCTCGAATTCGTCGATGATCATTTGTTTGACCGGAACGTATTTTCCGGAGACTTCGGAATATTTGAGGAAATATTGCGTATTTATCAGTGTTCCCGACAGCGAAAAGCTTTGTTCTTTAAGCGGCAAGAGTAAGTCGCGGCGCACCCATAAGATTTTTTTGGGGTAATCGACTTCTTTTGTTTTGGCGGTGATTTCTACGCGATACACCGGGACTTTGCCGAGCAGTTCTTCGTTGATTTCGCCTTTGCCTTCGTATTGCAATTCGTATTTGGGCATTTCAAAATCCCCGGCGTTGGCGTCGGTGCCGGCAATGCTTTCGTCGCGGGCGACGTGTTGAAAGGTGCGGGTATTGCGGCGATACATCCAAAAGTTAGGGCCGTTTTTAAGGTAGCCGTTGCCTTTTTCAGTTTCGGGCTTGGTCATCACGATCAAAAACAAATCTTCCATATCTTTGGCGAAATAGACGCATTCCATGGCCTTGGTGCCTTGGTCGACGCGTTCTTGGATGATGGAGACTTTGGCGGTCATGCCTTTGTCGATTTTGCGTAAGCTGTCGACTTTGCGGAGGATGTCGGTGATGGTGACTTCTCCAAAGCAAAGGCTTGGAAGGAGAATAGTGAAGCTTAACAAGAGAATCCATTTTTGTTTCATATTCTTAATACTATGCCATGGGG
>CAYGHZ010000376.1:0-1613 GCA_964349635.1 uncultured Candidatus Marinamargulisbacteria bacterium | reverse complement strand
GGGTTGTTGCCGGGCGGCGCGTTTATCAGTCGAGTGCTACGGGGGGCAGTTTCACAACCGGCACCACCCTGGCAAATATCATTCTGGTTGATGTTTTTGAAAAGAAACTTCGGGGTGTCATTTTTGTCACCACCCCCTTGGACTTTGGCACGACCTCTAGCTGGGTTAAATCGGGAGATTGCTCCCGCGATGACATGTTACACCGTGGAAACGACGAACTTCCCCAAATCTACTCCCATTTTTGTTGGAGAATAAATCATCGGCGATTTTCGTTTGATGGTGAGTGGGCTAAGCGGGATGACATCAAGGAAATGATGGACGGATTTAGTTCCAACGGAATTTCATTGCCGGGCAACACGCTGGTTGCGGGATTCGAAATGGCCATTGGACGGAAATATCTTGCAGTTACATATGAACGAAATCCCGAAATTGATGACATCGCCCGATCAAGAGAAGTTAATTGGTCGACTAGCGACTGGCACAAAAATCGGATTCATCAATTTCCCGATAAGCTGCAATACGCGGAAAAAATGAAGGCTTGGGCGATGGGCTAGAAAGAAAGGGTGAAGGAAGGATTCCACGCCAAATAATCGGGTCCTTTAAGCAAACCCCAAATCATCTATTGCCAAGGCGAAACGAGTTAAAATGGCCGCTCGGATATTTGTGGTAGTTCTCGCTACGGCGCTTGTCGGATGTCAGACCACATCCGCGAATCATGTCGCCCTGGACGCAAGGCCCTTGACGGGACCGATCACCATTGGAAACTCCCCGGTCTCAAACGCCGCCTACAAAAGCGAGCGTCGAATTGTTCTCAGGCAGGGCGCTAACAGCGGATTTATGGAGATGACGCTCGATGGCTTTCTCAGCGTAGCCAACCTGAAAGACCAAATCGAGATCGAATTGGAATTTACGAGGGCTGATTTGATTGTACGCGACTTAACGACCGCAGCATCGAAAAACGATATTGAAAATCTAAAAGGATTGAAACTTAAAGTGAGATTCGACGCAAAATCGAACAAGCTCGATATTTCCGGGAATATGCCAATCAAGTCCGCAGAAGAAAAACAAGCCCAGCGGATATTTGCCATGTTCAGCAAAGCATTTTTGTTCGGAAGAACAGTCGCTCAGGGACAAGAAGTGTTCAGCTTGGACGCCCGCGAACTGACGGAAAGCATCGGCGGCAGCGTATCGGGAAACCTCGGCGGCAACATATCGGGGAGGGTCATCGGACAGTCCGTTCACAACGGGAGACCGGTAATCGCCATAAGGAGCGTTGGACAAATCACCGATCAAAAAAATTCAATGAATCTGGACTCGACATGTTATGTCGATGTGTTCACTGGTGTATCCGTTTTGTCACATAGTTCAATGAAAGTAACTCTAGAAAATGGGACACAAATGGAAGCTGTTGAAAAAGAGTCGCTGAAACTTTCCAGCCCCATCGCCCCTGCCTCCTCCACAATGGGCGGTGCCACTAAATCAGATTTTCCGTGGTCGAAACCTAGCCAGACCCATAATCTGCCGCAAGCGATCCCGCCCGCTTCATTCAACAAAAGTTGGTGGTAGCCTCACCGGCCCTCCCGCCACCAGGCGAGCGCGAGCGCGGCGAACAC
>CAYGHZ010000375.1:0-1618 GCA_964349635.1 uncultured Candidatus Marinamargulisbacteria bacterium | reverse complement strand
TGTGGGGATAGATTTTTGAAGGGCGTCGACAACGTGGGGGAATAGCGGAAACTCGAAGTAGTGGTGCTCTTCATTATATTCAGGTTGAATCGTGCAGGTTTTCAGTTGGTTCGCACTGCCCCAAAACACAAGCCGGTTATGACCCAGTGTTAAATAGGCCGTGTGTTCAGTCTTGGCGCTCGGTGCCTTGCCGCTGAGCGGCTTTGTGGTCATGCCCGGCATCGGATTTTCCCATCAAAATAGTCGAGGATCAGGGCTTGAGCGTCCGCTTTTTCAATGAGGTGATTCACCCAATAGCTGAATGGCGCGTCGGTCTCATAACGCAGTTTTTTAAGCTTTTGGCGATTGCCCACCGTGAGGCGGAACTTGGTCGAACTCCCTACAAAACGTTGTTTCTCCACGACAAAGACAATAGGCGAGTCGATCAACCATCGTCTTATAGACAAAAGCGGAAACAACAAAAATAAAAAAGCTACCCCTTGATTGACCACCTGGTTCCCCTTAACTAAGTGCTTGGGAAAACCACAGTGTGGTGAACCGCGACGCACTAAAACCAACCTAAAAACAAACTCGTCTTCGTAAGGCAACTGGCGTGCCAATGGTCATAGATAGGCACAAAATGGCCGTGAAACGCCCGAAAAGAGGGTTGATCGATTTTGTATCAACATTTTGCAAGTGGTTTTTAAAAAATGTCGAATTTTTCATCGAGATTTACGATCAATCGTCGGTCTTGTTCTATTTTGATACAGTTGGTCGTCAAAAATGTTTAAAAGTGATCGATTTCGGGCAATTTCAAAATGTGTTTCGAACTTATACAATCATTATTTGCGATAAAAATGCTGGCTTTCGAGCCGGGGTGCGGGGTGCCTTCAAAGATAATGATGTAACGTGCGCTATATTGGAATTTTCGACCAACGACGCTTGCCTGAATTATCTGGTGTCACGATCCCCGGAATTGATTGTTCTGGAACACCTCGCAGATCAAAAAGAGCCTTTCAAACACCTTCGGAAAGTTAAAGAAGCGTGCCCGGAGTGTTCCGTAATTTTGGTTTCGGAATGCGAAGATGCAAAGACGATCGTGGAAGCGGTCAAAGCGGGCGCCGACCAATACGTTATTAAAAATCAAAATCCAAACGAACTGATGGAACGAGCAAAGGAAATTATGAAACACGATGAACTAAAACACAAAGCGAGGGGAATGCAGGATGCGCTTGAAACATACAAAGAGCCTCTCTTTATCCCCACTCAACATGGCCACTACCAAGAACTTCTAACCAAAGCCGTAAAGTCGGCAAAAGCGGGTCTGACCCTTCTTATTGAAGGGGAAACGGGAACCGGAAAATCTGCCGTGGCGCAGTACATCCATCGTTACGTCCGCTCCGACTACCCGCTGATTACAATGAATTGCGGGGCCGTTCCCAAAGATTTTTTGGAATCAACGTTGTTCGGCCATGAGCAGGGTGCCTTTACCGGCGCCGACCATCAACGCCAGGGGAAAATGGAATTGGCTCATAACGGAATCTTATTCTTGGATGAGATCGGCAACATGCCTTTGGAAACCCAAGCCAAAATCCTGACCGCGATTGAAGAAAAGAGATTTGAACGGTTAGGTTCAAGC
>CAYGHZ010000374.1:0-1619 GCA_964349635.1 uncultured Candidatus Marinamargulisbacteria bacterium | reverse complement strand
CATCTAGAGATTCTAATTGATTTTCGTTGAAAAAAAAATTTGAAAAAAAAAATTCCATGTTACACTTTTTTTAAGAGTGGGAAGTCATGTAGATGATAGACCATTCTAGACTTTGAAAATGGTTTAAATTATTCCAAAAGGAGGTGACTCAGAAATGGCAAAAGCAAAGAAGCCTGCTAAAAAATCTTCAGGCACAAAGAAAAAATAACAATTCATTGAAACCCCGGTCGAACGTTGGCCGGGGTTTTCTTTTGCCTTCGCGTTACGGTAAACTAGCTTCAATGGACGTTTTAACGATACTGCTTCTCTCTTTTTTATTACCCTTTTTTATCACCGCCGTCGCCACTCCTGCGCTGATCCAAATCGCCCGGCTGTTTAATCTGTACGACGCGCCATCCGCCCGCAAGGTGCATACGAAACCGATTGCGAGGTTGGGCGGTATCGGGTTGTTTTTGGGCGTCATCGCCGCCATCGGATTTTTTTATCCGGTTTCCGATCAGTTTGTCGGGATTATTTTGGGTGGCTTGGTCATCGCCGGCGTCGGACTTTGGGACGATCTCTTCGGCGTAACGCCGGTTTTGAAATTAGGCGGGCAGATCGCTGCGGCCTTTATCGTGTACTCCTCGGGAATTTCGATTGCCCATGTCACCAACCCTTTCGGCGGCCTTTTGTTTCTCGACGCGTTTTCGCTGCCCTTGACGCTGCTTTGGATTGTTGGAATCACCAACACGATCAATTTAATTGATGGCCTGGACGGGCTGGCGGCGGGCATTGCGGCGATTTCCGCCGCCGTCCTTTCGTTTGTCGCTCTTCAGACCGGGCAGATTCATGCCGTCATTTTGACCGTCGCTTTATTTGGATCATGTCTGGCCTTTCTTATTTATAATTTTTCACCCGCCAAAATTTTTATGGGCGACACCGGATCGACGTTTTTAGGGTATATCTTAGCTACCGCATCGATTTTGGGAGTACTGAAAAGCACCGTTACGCTCTCGCTCGCCGTCCCTATTTTGGCCATGGGCGTTCCGATATCGGATATGGTGTTCGCGATTGTGAGACGGCTTAAAAACAAGCAGGCGATATTCCAGGCCGACGACGGTCATGTGCACCATCGGCTCTTGCGCTTGGGGCTTAGCCATCGGCAAACCGTAATGGTGATTTATTCGGTTTCGGCGGCTTTTGGCGCTGTGGCCATTCTTTCTTCCGTGTATGTGGCCGGTTGGCTTAAGATGCCCTGATCCACGAATTCCCCTTCCATTTTGGCTACGACCACCGTGGCAACGCTATTGCCGATCAGATTCGTAATGGATCGCGCTTCCGACATAAACCGATCGATCCCCAGCAGTAGCGCAATTCCCTCCACCGGTATCAATTGACCGGGCATCGATGCAAGCGTCGCCGCCAACGTCACAAAGCCTGAACCCGGCACTGCCGCCGCCCCTTTGGACGTGAGCATCATGATCCCTAATATATAAAGAAGCTGCCATAATGTGAGATGCACATTGTAGGCCTGGGCGATAAACAAAGCCGACATCGCCAAATAGATCGACGTGCCGTCCAGATTAAACGAATACCCGGTGGGGATCACCAATCCGACGGCGGATTCGGAGCAGCCGGCT
>CAYGHZ010000373.1:0-1634 GCA_964349635.1 uncultured Candidatus Marinamargulisbacteria bacterium | reverse complement strand
GTTCTGTTATTTATGGTTGTCGTTGATAACATCAAAAATTTTCTTCATGTTATTGCCCAGGCCAAAAGCCAAATGGAATATCAAAGTTTTAGTTTCATCGTCGAAACTGGGCTCACGACCTTGCTTGGCATTTGGGCGCTGGTGGCTACGCATTCCGTATTTTATTTTTCGCTGGCCTACTTGGCCGGATCTTCCGTGGCCTTTGTGGTTACGCTTGTTCTACTTCGGAAAAGTGTGCCCAAGCAGCTCAATGCGTCCGGAGGAGATTTAAGCGCACTGGCGATTCGGGGCGTTCCGTTTCTTGGGTATGCGGTGATTGGCGCATTATTGACTACAACGGACGTAGTCCTGATCAAATGGCTTATCGATTCGGAAGGGGTTGGCTATTATTCGGTGGGAATAAAAGTCCTTCAGTTTGTCGCTGTTTTAGCGAGCGTCCTGTTGTCGGCCCTGTACCCCTTCTTGTCCAAGCACCACGGTGATCCCGTCAAATCGGTTCGGATGATCCGCGATATGGGACGGTTTATGATGATACTTGTCTTGCCGATCACGGTGGGCGGCTTTGTCTTGGCCAACCCTATCATTAACGATATATTCACCGCGCAATACTTGCCCGGAAAGTGGGCGCTCCGGATCTTGATGTTGAATGTCCCGGCCGTGTTTTTGATGGGACTGCTAAATACAGCTCTACTAGCACAAAACAGGCAAATGCAAACGATGGTATTTTCCGGCGTTGCCGCTGCTGTAAATGTTGCATTGAATCTGATCTTGATTCCTATTTTTGGGATTGTGGGGTCCGCGTGGGCCACGCTGATTGCCCGCACGTTGGATTTGGGTCTGAGCTATCACCTTGGCCACAGGCTATTAAAGGCGCGGCTTCTGGAGATTGGGCCGCTTTGGAAAGCTCTTTTGGCCGCCGTAGTAATGGGGATTTTTGTCTGGATTCTGTCTCGCTTTGGCATTCATTTTCTTTGGTTGTTATTGATTGGGACAGGCAGCTACTTCGCTCTTCTCATTTTATTGAGGGATTCTTTTTTAATTCAAAATATTCGGTTTTTGAGGGGGGAGATTTTTCGATCGCAAGATCACTAGACTGTCGTTTTCGGCAATGACAGCGTATTGCTCGCAATCCGGCCAGAGCACTACCGGTTTTCTTAGCAAAATGACATCCTTGGGATGAAAGACCTTGACTCCGTACCTTCGAACCACCTCCCACTTTTTGTTGAAAGCGTCTTCATCCCAATGATCCAGCGATAAGCCGCTCCAGATCAAATGGACATGACTGGAATCAAGACCCAGTAGGGAATAGTCCATAATGATATAGGGGTCTGTTAAAATGTGCATTGACGGAGTGGCGAATGGCTTCAGGGAGCCAGTAACAAAATCGATACTTTCACGAACCGATCTGTCTTTCGTTAGATCCGAAGGTTTAAAAATAGACGCAATGGACGACGCATTCAACCCACCTAAAACAATCAGAAAACCGGCAACAACTCCTATTCGCCTCGATTGCGAAAGGCTTTTTAAAAAGGGAATCAAAATAAAAAACCCCATCCATACAAACGGCATAAAAAATCGCCAGCCAAATCCGGAATTGAAAACAAATAAATACAGTCCATCAATCCAAAAACAGG
>CAYGHZ010000372.1:0-1635 GCA_964349635.1 uncultured Candidatus Marinamargulisbacteria bacterium | reverse complement strand
TAGTTTGATATTCCTCGATAATTGGCATTAGTTCCGCGATCGCCCCTGCAATTTCGATATCTTTTTCGCTTTTACTGCTTGCGCTTACGATAATATCAATCTTATTTAGAATGGCCTGTTCTTCTTGCTTCTTTTTGATGTCTGGCGAGGAAATCAGATCAAAGGCGGAACCTCTCCTAACCGGGGAAGTCGGAGGGAGCGGTTGGAGTTGGTCGTCGGTTAGGGCCGCCGCCGCTAATCCTTCCGCCGCAAAATAGCCGCTGCCCTGGTGCGGCAACGGAGTGTCAGTGCGCTTGGGGATGGATGTTCTTTCCGGAAGCGGGCTGACGGCGGCTTTCTTCATTGCTTTGATTTTAGCGTTTAGTTCTGCGTTGTCTTTGTAGACCTTAGCCCGGTCATCCATCTCTTTTAAGATAGCCTTTGTGTCCGCATAGGCCTCGCAGGCGCTACGCCAAAACGTAACATCCGCCCCTTTTGCCTCTGATTTTTTGGGATCAAGAATATGGTGGGCCAACTTTACACACGCCTGATCCGCATAAACCCGGCTTTCTTGCTTCTGAAGTTGCTCTTGGGCTTTCGCATACTTGCTTTTCGCGGTTTTGTATTTTTCTTCTAACTCCTTGATTGCCGTTTCGTGGCCGGCCTTTGACGTTTCGTAGTCGTGATCAAGAGCGCTTATTTTCTGTTCTAAATCGTGTTTGGTATGAGATAACTGGCTGATAGCCTCGTTTAGATTGTGTTTCCGGCTGTCAAGATCTGAATCAAGTTTTTCTTCCTTTTCTTTTGCCTTTGCCGCCTTATTCAGATAGTCTCTCTTTAGAGTTTTATTTTTCTGATCATATTGAGTCTGCAAATCCTCAAGCGATTTCTTGCCCTGTTTGATCTCTTCCTTAACCTGCGCCAATTCCTCTTTTTTTTGTTTGAGTTGGGCCGATAGTTTTGAAAGCTCTTCGTGTTCTTCTTGCAATTCCAGGTTTTTATTTCTAAGCACATTGTTGTTGGCCAAAAGGCTCTGAAAATCGGTAGTAGCTTTGGCTATGTCTTGTTCCATTGTTGCTTTCTCAGCCTGGAGGCGGCTAATTTGATCCGCAATTTTCGCTGCCGCTGAAGGGGAAATAACGGTTGTTGGCGTTACGCCGGCTGACTCGAGGGCTTTTTTTAAGTTTTCGTTTTCTGCATAAAGTCGTTGAAATCGAAGAATCGCCAACCGCATGTTCCGGTACACTTTCGATTCACCTTGGACGCGCATCGCGATGATTTTGGTCATGATGTTTTTGAGATGTCGGACGAACCGGATGAACTGCTAGATTGGCTTGTTGAAGCCGGGTTATCATAGTAACAAATGTGTTTAGTGGTATATTCGGACACCGCAAGGCGGCTATTATGACGTCCGGGTGATGGAGGTCGTCGGCTCCTGTTCGATGCACGAGGCGAATTAGCTGGCGATGAGGGGGCAGAAGCTGATAGCGCTTGGTTGCTAGAACGTATGTTAAGTAGTGGTAAGGAAAAACGCCTTGGTTTCTGTGATGGCGGGGCCTTTGCTAAATTGCCTTTGGCAAGATAAGCCAGCATTTCTTTCAAAGATTCCGTGTCTGCCTGCAAACGGGCATTTTCTTGTTGGAGGGTAGCTAATTT
>CAYGHZ010000371.1:0-1642 GCA_964349635.1 uncultured Candidatus Marinamargulisbacteria bacterium | reverse complement strand
GGACGGGGATGTGCGGGCGTTACTGCCTGAATCTCTGACGCTGCAGCGGGTACGCCGAGAAAATAACCGGATCACCGGATTGCGTGTTGCCAACAGAGAACTGGCCCCTGATGTTATAGCTTTGCATCCTGCTGGCGCCCCTCAGGCAACGTATGAAATCACATCTATATTCCCATTTGGCAGCGAAGACCAATTGCGGGCGACAGGTGCGCTTTATCCTGAATGGGTGGCCAGCCGTCACCTCGCGCTACCATCGTCTCTCCCTGAAAGGGTAAAGCAGCTTAGCCGGGATGTCACAAAAGACGCTTCAACGCCGTATGACAAGGCTGTAGCTATTGAGAGATACCTCAGGAAGATTGAGTACACCACCACCATAGATGCGCCGCCGTTTGGCGCCGATGCGGTGGACTATTTCCTGTTTACGTCTAAGAAGGGCTACAGCGAATACTTTGCGTCCGCAATGACTGTGATGCTCCGTACGTCCGGTGTCCCGGCGCGTGTTGCGATTGGATATGCAACAGGTGATTTCGATGATGCAACACAAAGATATGTAGTGCGCGAGAAGCAGGCTCACGGGTGGGTAGAGGCATATTTCCCCGGTTATGGATGGATGCCTTTTGAACCTACACCTATTTACAATCCCATAGCCAGAGTGGCTGCTCCTGAGGATTCAGGTGCATCAGGCAGCGGTACCGAGCCGGACCCGGAATTCCCTCTGGAGGACTTTGCGGACGGCGAAGACCCCAATCTATCTACTCCTTTGAGTCTTTCACAAGGGTTTGACTGGTCAAAGGTTTATTTGCCGTTCCTTGGGCTATTCTTTCTGGCAGGGGTTTCATTGCTTTTATTCGTTCTTTATCTGCAGCGCGGTCTGGGTGGCATGCCTCTTGTTGCGCAGACCTACGAAAAGATGTGCAGGCTGGCTGCTTATGGTGGGAACAAGCCAGCTCGCAACAAAACTCCTGGGGAGTTCGGTTCTCACCTGAGTTCCGTATTGCCAGAATACAGCGAGAGCATAGGTAAGATCACGTCTTCGTATACCAGATCGAGGTACGGTAGAGGAGTCTTAAGTTCCGCTGATGAAATAGAGCTAAAAGCCAGGTGGCAGGCCCTCCAGCGCAAGCTCTTTTTAATGTTCATCTCATCAATAAGGCCAAGAGTGCCAAAATTAGCTTTGAAAAAGCGAATTTCCAGAGCGCGGGATAAGAAGTAAAGGGAATATCTATGCAGGGCCTGTCAAAAAGCTTGGTTTTTGAAACATCCTGGGGTTGGGTGGCAGCAGCATTTACAGGTTTGGGGCTGGTTTCACTCACTCTGCCGAAGGTCACACGCGCAGATGCTGAAGAATCGCTCGCGGCTCAGATTGGCCTGTGTGATGTATCCACTGGCAAAAACAATTTGATTGCAAAGCAGATGAATGAATATTTCAAAGGCCAGAGGACCTCATTTGAGATACCTCTGGACATGACTTCAGGGACACCCTTTCAGCGCGCTGTGTGGACCGCGGCACTGAAAGTACCGTATGGGGAGCAGTGCAGCTATGCGTGGATTGGACGAAACATAGGTTCGCCCAGGGCCGTTAGGGCTGTTGGCAGTGCGCTTGGGAATAATCCGATTGCTATAGTGGTGCCCTGTCACCGGA
>CAYGHZ010000370.1:0-1643 GCA_964349635.1 uncultured Candidatus Marinamargulisbacteria bacterium | reverse complement strand
CTTAAATTTAATGTACTATTTTATTTTAGTGTAGTATTGTGTAGTAATGCATTGGGAGTCATTAGGTTTTTCCGAATTTCCATTTGAACCGAAGCCAATCGAAACCGAAACCCTCGGGCTTTTTACTGGCTATGAAGAGCAGCAAAAGGAATGTAAATCCGTACTGGATTCCGTCAATCGAACGATTGTAGTCGAGGGCGGTCGTGGCGTGGGGACAACCTCATTTGGAAATTTCTTGCGATTCAATTTGCATAAACAGAAGAAATATTTTACGCCTTCTTCTGAAATTCGAATCGAACCCCAATGGAGGTTGGAAACGGTACTGGGCGTCATTATTTCGAATATTGTGCGAGAAATGGAGTTGCATATTTCGAATATCGAAAAAAAGAAAATATTTAAGGACGCTAAGGCGCTGTCAAACCGATTGCACCAATCCTATCGCAGTTTTGGGGTTAGCGCCCTTGGATTTGGCGCAAGCTATGGTAGGTCAGGACAGACATCTCAGCCGATTATCGTCCCCTCTCAGGTTCTGGGGCATCATTTGGAAGATCTTGTCGGGTTGGCAAAGAGTATCGGGTATAAGAACGGGATTATTCTTCAGCTTAACAACCTGGATGTTGGCACGGTTCATGAAGAAAGCGATTTGAAATATCTATTAAATGCCTTGCGAGACTATTTACATTCACTTGGCGCAAGTTGGCTGCTGATCGGCGATCAAAACCTACGAGGATTCATTGCGCGAGCTGTGGATCGGGTGGATGACGTAATCAGTTACGAAGTAACCATCAATCCATTAAACCAGGAGGAATTCAGGAAGCTTGTTGAAAAAAGAATTGCTTATTTTCGTCGTAACGACAAAGCGAAATTTCCGGTAGATATGGAGGTGTTCGACTATTTATTTATGATAACGAGAGGGCGATTGCGTTATGTATTCGGCCTACTGCTCCGAATGTTAACAAAGCTTCGCGTAGGCGACCTGACCGATCGTGTAACATTGGATTTTGCAAAGCCAATTATTCGAGAACTGGCCTTAGAAAGAATGAAAAGAAGTGAGATCACTGCGACGGAGAGTAAGGTGTTGGAACATATCGCAAAAAATCCGGGCATTGGGGTCACGGAATTGGCCAAGGCAGTCAAAAAACCGCTAAATTATGTCTCTAATGTGGCAAATAAGCTTCTGGATGCGCATATGGTTAGCGTTACGCGAGACGGTCGAAAACGTCTTTATTTTCCGTCGGTGGATGCAGAAATTGCTTATCTAAACCTGGCATAAACCCCCAACATAGGCTATAACTAGCCTGATCTAATAACCCGCGTATCCGCTTACTTCCACCCCCTTCGAGTGAAAAAAAGACAGTGATACCCCCAAGGAGAGTCCATGAGTTTTTCTACGTATAATTTTTCCAAAGAAATAATGAGTCAAATCGAGGCGCAGGGATATACCCAGCCTACTCCCATTCAAGCCCAAGCTATTCCCGAAGTATTAGCCGGGAAAGACGTGATGGGCCTGGCCCAAACCGGAACCGGAAAAACGGCGGCGTTTGCATTGCCGATGCTTCAAAAATTATCAAAAGGGCCTCGCGGTATTTTGCGAGGGTTGATTATTGCCCCAACGCGTGAGTTGGCCGAGCAAATCAATGAAT
>CAYGHZ010000369.1:0-1649 GCA_964349635.1 uncultured Candidatus Marinamargulisbacteria bacterium | reverse complement strand
AACAAAGCGCGGAAGCGTTGGCGCAGATTTTTACTTTAAACGATTTATTGAGCGGCGTGTCTGAAGAGACGCTGTCCGAAGTTCCGGATATCGGGCCTGTGGTATCAGCATCGATTGTTAAAACGCTTGAATTGCTTAAGCCTGATATTCGGCAGCTTATCGCGTTGGGCCTGGCGCCCGCAACGGAGCAGATCACGACCGGTCGATTGACCGGAAAGACGTTTCTTTTTACAGGAACCTTGGAACACCATAGCCGGCCTCAAGCCGAAGAACTAGTGAAAAAAGAAGGCGGAAAAATTGCGTCGTCGGTCAGTAAAAATTTAAGTTATTTGGTGGTGGGCGACAGTCCGGGATCGAAATTGGACAAAGCCAAAAAACTTAAAATCGCGATCCTAAACGAAACCGAATTTGAAAATCTTCTAAAATAACATAGAATAGGGTTTCCGTTCGCGCCTGTAGCTTAATGGATAGAGCATCTGACTACGGATCAGAAGGTTGCAAGTTCGACTCTTGCCAGGCGCACCAACCTCTTTCACCCTATTATTTGTTACTAAATACGTCCATTGTTGTTATTGGAGCACTTTAGTAACTCGCAGACTAACCGCGTCCCCGAAACCTGCCACCCTTTCCCGATATAGTGCCGTCTAAATTGTTAGAGGTAATTATTTTTCTCATTGCGAGTCAATGTCTAGAAATCGGAATATACTTCAAATTAAGACCTATGAAACTATCACTTTTGGAAACTTATCCAAAAATCGCCAACCAATGGCATCCCACTAGAAACGGTAGCCTTACGCCGGCTGAAATATTTTGCAGAAGCGACAAAAAGGTTTGGTGGAAATGTCCAAAGGGGCCTGACCACGAATGGCTGACATCCGTCAGAGCGAGAACGGTGGGAAAAGAGTGTCCAGCGTGCTCTGGAAGAAAGGTTGTCAAATCAAATTGCCTTGCGACATTAAGGCCGGACTTAGCAAAACAATGGCATCCAACTAAAAACGGCGCACTCACACCAAACGACGTCGTTCCCGGTTCGGGAAAGATTGTTTTTTGGATTTGTAAAAAGAAGCACATTTGGAAACGAGACGTATATAGTCGAAACAAGGGGACTAATTGCCCGTATTGTTATGGAAGGTATGCAACGAAAGAGAAAAACCTGGCGCTTGTTGATCCAAAACTTGCACAGGAATGGCATCCGACGAAAAACGGTGCTTTGATGCCCGTCGACGTAATGCCAAATAGCGGGAAAAAAGTTTGGTGGATTTGCAGAAACAAACATGAATGGCAGGCCGCAGTATATGCCAGAAGAAACGGAAACGGGTGTCGACTCTGCAGCCCACAGTCTTCCGCAGTCGAGTTACGAGTTTTTACCGAACTCAAAGCGATTTTTAGAAATGTCGAGCATCGAGTTCGAATTCAAAAATCTGAAATCGATATTTTGATCCGCAACTATAAGCTTGCGATTGAAATTGATGGTTCCTACTGGCACAAAAAAAAGGGAAGGTTAGACAACAAAAAAACAAAATTCTTAGAGTCTTATGGATACAAGGTATTTCGCCTGCGTGGGATTGGTCTCAAGTTGCTTACAGACAACGATATTTCCTTTGACGAAAACGGAACGTTTCAGCTTGAATCGTTTAAAAGATTGCTTG
>CAYGHZ010000368.1:0-1660 GCA_964349635.1 uncultured Candidatus Marinamargulisbacteria bacterium | reverse complement strand
GCCGCTGGTGGATATCGCTTTATCCGTCACGGACAGCACCGCCGCCGTTTCGATTCCCACGCGCCACGACTTGCCGTCCAATCGTTTTCCGGCAGTTATGATTTCGCCGCCGACTTCTACAAAATACCGGGTGATGCCATGGCTACTGAGAATCTTGGCGACCTGCTCGGCGCCAAAGCTATCGCCTATCGAATTGAGATCCAGCGTGATATCGGGATCTGTTTTTTGAATGGCGTTGGGTGTGACGAGCCTAATTTTTTCAAACCCGACTCTTTTTAACGCATCGCGAATTTCTCGTGAAGACGGCGCATGGGTCCGCTTTTCTTTTTCCGAAAACCCCCACATGTCGACCAATGGCTTTACGGTGGCATCCCAAGCGCCGCCGGTTAAATTAAACAGCGATTGCCCCGCACGGCATACGTCGAACAAGTCCCGGGAAACTGGTATGGCCGCTGTGGTTTCTTGCGCATTGAATCGTGACAGTTCGCTGCCGGGAATATAGGTTGAAAGGCAAAAATTAATCGCGTCCAGCCGGGCCTGGATTTCCGAGGATAATTTCTTTTTTAAAATCCAATTCGGGGATATTGCCGTAACGGCGTAGGTCGTCCCCATGGTGGGGCCGGAAAATCGGAGTTCGCGGTCTTTTTCATAGAAAAAAAACAGCCCTGCCAGGATCACGGCAAGGACGGCGACAAACGCTTTCATTTCTTTTTTCGGGATTTTGGTTTGACCGGATTAAAATAGAGCCAAATGCCGCTAATCACCAGAATTACCAGAATCACGGCTGCAGCGTCATGGATATACGATAGCGCCGGACCGGCGATCCAGCCGCTGTGCAGGGACTTTATGACGTTATAAACGCCGCTTTTTGGCTTGGGAAGCGAAATCGCCTTCCAGACAGCGCCGCCGTCTTCGGATCTAAACCACCAGTCTTCTTTTAAAACTACCGTTACGTTGGCGGCGTTATCAGGGTCAATTAATATGGCGCTAATGTCTCCCGGGTATTGAAGACGAACGCGTTCATTACCCCGAAACAAGCCCGCCTTTGTCGCCCGCCACTCTCCGGATTTTAACTCCTGGTCTTGGCGGGCATGGTTTAAATAGACGCCTGTGACCGCGATTATCACTAAAAAGAATGAAGCCAATAGGCCGCCGATGCGATGCCATTTTCTCATGGGGTTAGAGGAAGTTCCTCTGCAAAGACTAGCGCCTTTTTGACGCCGTTGGCAACCGACCACGACGACATCGTCGCTCCCGCGATCCCGTTGATATCGCGATCAACTTCCAGCGCATCTTTGCCTGTTTTTTTCATAAACTGCTTCAGAAACCGACGTTTCCGAACATCGGCGCCGACCGGTTCACGATACACCAAGACCACAACGTCTTTCACGTCTCCTTTGGGTGTCACGCCCACCATAAACGTGATCGGATAATATTTGCCACGCTCATCCAGCGTAAATACAACCCCTTCCGAGCCCATATTAACCGTTACCTGGTTCTCCTTGATGATCCACCCCAGCCGCTGCTCAATCCGGCGTTTTCGTTGCGGGTCGATTTTTACGACCCGCTCTTGCATTTTGGAATGCGGAAAAATCGTCTTCAACGCCTCGGCAGGGGTGGAATAAACCTGGATATTAAAGGCCAGCAAGAAAAAAAAGGG
>CAYGHZ010000367.1:0-1661 GCA_964349635.1 uncultured Candidatus Marinamargulisbacteria bacterium | reverse complement strand
CAGCCAAATAATTAGGAAAATAACCAATCGGCCGCGAGACCAGCGCCCCGCTTTTTTTGCAGGAAACCAGATCTTCATGCGGCATCACAATAATAAACGACGTTCCCGAATGCACCGTAACATCCATTCCAGGATGCCGGCGCGTATCGTCGCACCAGGAATGCGGAACCTCCAAATCACGCGCATTAATAATCACCACGCCTCCGTTTTGCAGCGCGTCTTTCAACGGATCTTCTTTTTCGTCTTCAAGATCAGTTGGCCGATAAAAAACCGACACGGCGCGACCGGAAGGCCGAACCGAATCAGCGACTTGTCGAACTACATGTTTAAAATCGTCGAAGTCTTTAAGCGTAACTAAAGAGGAGGGATAGTCCCAGATTGAGGACGGATTTTTGGGGTTCCAAAATATTCGAACGGCAATGATCTTATTCATACCGATAAATTATCGATACAAATTGTATACTATTTCACAAATTGAATAATCTGAACGGCTCGTTAGGAATTAATTGCTTCAAAAACTCGCTAACCGGCAGGCATAAAACCGGGCCCTTTTTAATTCTGGTTTCACCTCGGTACAGAAACAAAAGCTGCGCTTCGGGATAATCTTGGTGGAATTGTAGAAGAGGAGCCAAATCCTTTTCCCGTATGCGATCGCTGTGTTTTACCTCGATAGCAACAAATGTTTTTTCGCCGTAAATGACAAAATCAACCTCAATGCCTGATTGCGTTCGCCAAAAGAAAAGCTCATCTTTTTGTCCCGAATAATCAATCCACGCACGTAGGTGTTGTGCCACCAAGGTTTCGAGACAAAGGCCGTCAATTTCCGATGGATTATCGAATGGGCCCTTCGGACGAATGGCGCGAAAAATACCGCAATCAAAATAATAGAATTTGGCGTGAGCCACTACCGCACGTTTCGCACGCTTGGAAAAAGGTTGGATGTGAAAGCTAAGAAGTAAATCTTGCAAGATCTGGATATACGACTCGCAAGTTTGGCGACTTACCCCAACATCGCGAGCAATCGTGGTCGGAACGATCATTGAACCTTGGGAAAAGCTGACCGCTTCGAGGAACCGCGAAAAAGGCGGAGCCTTGCGAATAAGCCCTTCCTGTAAAACCTCCTCTTTCAAGTACGTTCCGATGTAAGATTTTTTCCTGGCCGCAGGATTTCGGGATGCCGCAACCAATGGCAACAGTCCAAATTCCAATGCAAAATTAAGATCAAAGCGACTACCCAATTCAGCGGCAAGAAATGGATGCAAATAGGTGAGCAATGCTCTACCGGCAAGTAAATCCACACCCTTTTGCTTTAGCTTTCGCGCGCTGGATCCAGTCAAAATAAATTGTCTTCCTTTTTCTTCTTCGATCAGCAAATGCACCGCGCTTAGCACTTCAGGCACTTTCTGAACCTCATCAATAACGAAGGTGGTCTTCGGCGGATAAGCCCGCACTGTTTCCAGCAGACGATGCGGCCGTACTTGATAGAGATGAAAAGTATCGGGATCGAGAAAGTCCAGCCAAACCGCGTCAGCATAGTTGCAGCGAAGCCATGTCGTTTTACCCGTGCCTCTCGGCCCAAAAAGAAAAAAACTTTCATCGATCTTCTCTAAAAGTCGCTTGAGACCATCCATATTGATAATGATACTTTACACTTTAATAAA
>CAYGHZ010000366.1:0-1666 GCA_964349635.1 uncultured Candidatus Marinamargulisbacteria bacterium | reverse complement strand
CGCTGAGAGTGGACCAGCTCACCGTCGGCGGCACGGCGGTGTGAGTTTATCGATTCACGATTCCGACAAATTTGGTTTCTTTTTTGGTGCGGTTTTGAACAGCCATTGTCAACTCATTTAGCAGATCGCCTCGAAAAGATATCCTCAGAACGTTGTTTTCTACGGCTAACTTGAATGGAGAGTCGCCCGTGCTGCTATGATGCATATGAAAGAAATACTCATCCCCACATGCAACTACACAATTGAGCGTTTTGTGATTAAACCCGGGAAGGACAAAATTTTTAAAGTCATACTCATCTCTATCTTTAAGCATTGGCGTGTAGAAATGATAGCTATGAGAATCTATTATCAACCCACCATTTTGTGGAATTATTGATCCATCGTATGTTTGAACTACCAAAATGTCTTCGTAATAATCGTATTTGATAAATTTGGTGACAAGAAAAAGATCATTCGCTGATTTATTATTGGGCACGACCCGCCAGAAAGTATGCAGCGTATTACCGACTTTCTGAAAACACTTGCCACGTAATGTGGCTACCTCAACTCCACCCCCCACCACTCCAATAAATTCTGCCCGGATACCACTTCATAGCCAATTAAAGCGCCCTGAAGTGCCATTGCGATCTTTTCAGCCGAAATAAGCCGTTCTTTCAGGCTATTACTCGCGGTCCATTTAACCGAATGAACTACTTGTGGCACCGCATCCAATAAATCTTTGGTTCCTGTCCCGGCGCAGCGAATTTCAATTTCACCGCCGGACAGCAAGTGTTTCTCCATTCTAAAATTAAAGTGGTCAAAATGGAGTCCGGTCTTAGGAGGAACATCTGACGTGAGAATCGTCCCTATCAAACTGACATCGTTTTTATCACTCTCGGGAAGTTGCTCGACCAATTCTAATACGCCCGGCCAATTGAATTTACTCATCCCTTCAAGGGCTCTGATATCTTTCATCAGGCTGCGCGCTTGCATCCGACTACCGGCCCATCCCATAATTAACCTGTGACTCAAAATGTTGAGCTTTGGTGTAAGACCGGCGATAAAGCGTCCCTTACTGCTGGAAATAAATTTGTTGATATCAGTTGCTGCTGGAATATGAATTTCTTTATCTGGTTTTCTTTCGGACGATAGCAATAAGTCCCCAATGTAAACTGGAATGCCATCAATAGTTATGCGTGCAATTAAAGTCATGAGCGATCCGTCAATATGACGTATTTCTCGAACGCCGGATCGATGCGGCCGCGCGGAGGATCAATCGAACAAGTCCGCATGGGTTCCGGTCCGGACGAGAACCAGTCCGCCCGCGTCGTCTTCATGCCAAATGAGAAGCCAATCGGGCTCGATATGGCATTCCCAATGGCGCGACCAGTCGCCCGACAGGCGATGACGCCGGTTGCGGGGATCGAGCGGCTCTCCCTGTTGCAGCCGTTCGACCACCGACCACAGTTTGTCGAGCTTCTTGCCGCGTTTCCGGGTTCGCTTGAGGTCGCGCTCGAACCCCCGCGTCGTCCGGATAGATCGCATCAGCGATGGGCGGCCTTGAGAGCGCCGAGGCTTTTCCACCGCTTGAGGTTCCGGCCCTCCTGGGCCTCGCGCATGGCGGCCTGGGTTGCCTTGTTCGGGATTTTCACCTCGAACGGCAGGCCGCGCCGCAGCGTGACCTGCG
>CAYGHZ010000365.1:0-1668 GCA_964349635.1 uncultured Candidatus Marinamargulisbacteria bacterium | reverse complement strand
CTAGTAATGAAATTTTCCGACGCAGCGTAGCGTAGATAGAATAATTTTGACGACTCAAAAGTTCTAACAACCATCAGCACTTCCCAGGATGCCGCTTTTCTGGCAAAATCGCCCCATGAGCTTACTTTTTAGCTGCCAGGCCGTTTCTAAATCTTACGGAACACGCCTTCTTTTTGAAGATTTATCGCTGAGCATTTTTTCAGCAGACCGAATCGGCCTGATCGGATTGAACGGTTGTGGAAAGTCGACTCTGTTGAAAATTCTGGCAGGACTCGAAGTTCCTGACTCTGGAATTCTCTCTCCTAAACGCGGGTTAGTTGTGGGATACGTTCCCCAAACGTGCGAGTTTCCCAATCTGAGTCCGAAACAGATTTTGATCAATGCTGTGAAAAAAGAGATTCCTCTCTATGAACGAGAGCGACTCGCTGAAACTGAGCTCAGTAAGCTAGGTTTTACGGGAAAGGAACCCTCTGCGACCCTTCTCTCAGGCGGATGGAAAAAACGACTCCGCCTTGCAGTTGAGCTAATGGCCTCACCGGATCTACTCCTTCTCGACGAGCCAACCAACCACCTCGATTTGGAAGGAATTCTCTGGCTTGAAAAGTTTTTGGCCAGAGAATCGCCCACCTATTTGGTTGTGAGTCACGACCGTTATTTTCTCCAACATGTGACAAACCGCATCATTGAAATCGATCCGGTTTATCCAAAAGGCCTTTTCGCAATTGATGCACCCTACGGAGAATTTCTTGCTCGAAAAGAGGAATTTCTCAAAGGACAACTTCAACAAGAGCGGAGAATCGCCACCAAAGCCCGTAGAGAAACGGAGTGGCTCCGCGCAGGAGTGAAAGCTCGAACTACGAAATCGCAATCCCGAATCAACGAAGCAGAAGTTATCTTGCAAGATTACGCCGACATCCAAGCTCGAAACCAGCAAAAACGGGCAAAGATCCATTTCGCTGCAACAGAAAGAGAGACAAGGAAGCTCCTCGTCGCGAAAAATCTCATGAAACAACTCGGAGAGAAACCCCTTTTTCGCAACCTCGACTTCACGTTATCGCCTGGAACTCGAATGGGCCTCATGGGCCCTAATGGCTCAGGAAAAACAACGCTCCTGCGGATACTTGCCAATGAAATCGAAGTCGATCTCGGCACGATCAAGCGAGCAGAAGGACTCCAAGTTGTCTACTTTGACCAGCACCGATCTCTTCTTCCTCCAAATCTTTCTCTCAAAGAAGCCCTTTCGCCCAAGGGAGATTTCGTCGTATTTCAAGGCAATCCAATCCATGTCAACGGATGGTGCAAACGCTTTCTCTTTTCGCCCGACCTTCTCCCCCTTCCCATCGGAAGCCTCTCGGGAGGGGAACGAGCCCGAATCTCCATTGCCCACCTGATGCTTCAGCCCGCTGACGTTCTGCTTCTCGACGAACCGACGAACGATCTCGACATTCCGACCCTCGAAACTCTCGAGGAAAGCCTTCTCGAATTTCCAGGAGCTGTCGTTCTCATTACGCATGACCGGTGTATGCTCGACCGAATCTGCAACTCCGTCTTAGGGTTAGGAGATTCAGAAAAGACTGAGATTTTTCCCGATTACGCCCAATGGGAAGCTTCCTCCCAAAAATCGCCCCTTCCAAAAGAGAAAAAGGAAGCGCCTCCAGCTCCAGAGCG
>CAYGHZ010000364.1:0-1681 GCA_964349635.1 uncultured Candidatus Marinamargulisbacteria bacterium | reverse complement strand
TATGGAAGGAGTTTTTTATGAGAAAGATAATGGCTGTTCGACCGGATACGTCGTTTGGGCTAGAGCTTCATGCTATCGTCAATCAATTTGCGGAATTTTACGTCCAGGGGAGGCTTGGAGACGCCAGAGAAGTAGCGGAATATTTATATGAGAAAATGGATGGCATGTTGAGTAATGCCCCGTTTTATCAAATGGATCTCGTGATTTTGAATGATATGGATGTTGAGGGGTGCGCTAAGTCTGTTAAGGACTATGAGATTGCCGCGAGTCTCGACGACTCGGTGGGTCTTGGAGGTGGTAGGCCTTCACCAATACCTGTCCAAGTGGCCATCAGAACCGGACTTCTTCCGTTGATGTCCGAGGCGGGGCAATGTCTGTTTGGCAGGCGTGAATTTTACCCGGATATTCTTGCCACGTTCGCTTCGCTTTCTTCCGACCCAAGTCGCTTGGATCGATTTGTAGGAACCCCAACGCCTAGTGCGCTGGATGCATTGATGAAATCGCCAGCTTTAATGGACGAAAGCCAGTTTGGGGAGGCGAAGGAGCGTATCCGCAGCTCAACTTCGGATCGCGCGGCAAGGCGTCTCGACCGAGTGACCCCGGAACAGTTGATCGCAGATAACCCGTTTTCAAATCTCCTTTGGAAAATTCTAGATTCGGCTGATGTAACGGATCGAAATTATTTTTTTGAGAAACTAATTGCGAAATATCTTGCCTCTAAAGCTGAAGGTGCTGTTAAAAACGTCGCATTTTCCTATGCGGCGGAGGTTTTCATGCGCTTCATGTTTACTTCGGATGCCAAAGAAGTCGCCTTGCCGCCTGCAGTGAGATTGCCGAGAGTCGGGATGATTAAAAATTCGTTTGTCAGTGAAATGGTAGCTCTGTCGTCAACCTTGGAGCAGTCCCCCATCAGCGTTACTGAAACGAGTCATACCGGCCAAGCAGCGATCACAAAATTTAATGCGTATCTACAGGCTCTTGAAAGAAAAGTGTTTGGCAATCAGTTTGATATGGCGCCTTTGTCTGACGACCAGAGGCGAGCGCTTTTAGGACTAGTTGGCAAATTGGTAATCATCAAGGCGTTGTTAAAATCGGCGAACGTAGAGGCTAGAAATAGAGAACGGTTGGAGGCTGCTGGCTCGGTATTTGAAACCATAGATCGAATGGTCGACAATGGCGTGAAAAAGCTGCGCGCGAAAAAACCTCTATAGAATTTGATTCTTCCACAACTGTTCCAAAAATTCCTGCCACGGCAAAATTAAAATAGTTTTTTTTCCTTTTTGTAGATTTTCCTGTTTTTCTTGCACCCCAAAAAAATTTGGATTGCTTGTTTTTTAGTAAAATTCGAAGCTGTCGTTTAAATTTTGAGGAGTTCATTCCATATTTATATTATTTTTGAGGAATGAGTTCCATGGAGTAGTTCCTTGGCTTTTTGGATCAAGGTGTTCGCGTCTCTTTGGGATTCGGCCTCCGCATAGATTCGCGCAACTGGCTCCGTCCCCGAAAGACGCACTAACACCCAGTCCCCATTTTTCATTATTATTTTTAATCCATCGATTCGATTAAAATAATCACCAAATTTTGGGGTAGATTTTAATTGCTCTAAAATTTTTGGCTTGTCTTTCGCAGCAAAATGAAATTCCTCTTCAGTAAAAACTGTTTTTCCATATTTATTTAATAT
>CAYGHZ010000363.1:0-1688 GCA_964349635.1 uncultured Candidatus Marinamargulisbacteria bacterium | reverse complement strand
GTACTATGGGTTTAATGTTTCCCTCCCATTCGGTTTTGTCGTTGACGGCTCAGTCGGCGTTTCAGTTTTTGAACGACGCGGAGTTTCAAAAAAAGCGATTGTCTCGGTTTAAACCGGGAGTGCTGCTCACCGTACATTTAACCGGATCGATCGAGCTTAAAGATCAAATTCTTGAGATACTTAAATCTCATCAGTTGGGTATTAAAAAAATAATTTCCGGCCGCAGAAAAGTGCATCCGTTTTTGGTTACCGGGATTTTGGTGGCGGCGGCGATTGCGGTGGGAGCGCGCATGATTTCTCAAGAAAAACCTCCTGCGCCGGCGCCAAACTTCAACAACCTGGCGTTGCTGGTTCACTGGGACGAAATCTTGGCGTTGCCGTTTACGGAAAAAACAGCGGTTTTGACGCGGAACGGCGCAACGGTTCGAGGAGAGTTATCTGCCTTTGACCGGGATGCGTTTGTGGATCAAATGACGCGATTGCATGCGCGGGGCGTGACCCCATCGATGCCTGAAATTACGCCGGTTTCAGGCGATATGTTTGGATGCGTGGTTGAGTTGTCGGGTTCCGGCGCACCGCCACAAGATTCCTCGATTTCAAAACTAAAAGAAGCGCTAAATAAATGCGAATTCAAAGCGCAGTCGATCGAAGTTGGGTTTCAGGGGGCGGAACCCACATTCAAAATCATTCCGGAAAGGGAATCTCATGATTAAAGGTGTAATTACGTGTCTTGTTCTAACGTCAGGCCTATGTTTCGCGGAGCCGATTTTTCAATATCAAAGCGAACTGGTCCGGCGACTGAGTCCGCAAACGCCAACCGTCGCGGCCGTCAAACTAGATACCCAGGTGTACACCGTATTTTTAAAAAACTCTGACCCGGTGTCGCTCAAAACGGCCTTGTGCACCATGTTTCCCGATCAAAAAATCGCATTCGATGCGCGGACTCGCGCGCTGGCGGTGGATACGGACAAGGCTACCATCAAAAAAATTCAATCCGTGATTCATAGTCTGGATCGCCCGTCCCGGCAAATCAAAATCGAAGTCCATATTCTGGAACTTTCTTATTTAAATATGGATCAATACAAAAATTTGTTTTCGGATCTAGCTCAGGGTTTTAAGGTCAACTACGACTTTTCGCAAAACAAAATTCTACCGGCCTCGAATTTATCGGCGACGCTGATGCGGCTGACGCAAACCGGCCAAGCCAAGGTGGTAGCCAAGCCCAATATCGCTGCCCTCGACGGCCAGAAAGCAACGATCAAAGTGGGGGATCGCGTCCCCTACGTGACCTCGACCGTCTATGATCGGACGGCGCTCAACCAAGTCACATTTATAGATACGGGGATCGCTCTGGAAATTTCGGCGCGAGTCACATCCGGCGACACGATCATGGCGCAAATCGGATCCAAAATATCGGCCGTGAAGTTGTGGACTGAGTTTGGCGGCAACAAATATCCGGTCCTATCGTCCCGGGAAGCCGAAACCAACGTTGAATTGAAAAACAACGAGACGTTGATCATCGCAGGGCTTTTTAACGAGGAAATAAAATCGAATAAAACCGAGGTGCCTATTTTGTCCGGGATTCCGTTGTTGGGAGAATTGTTTAAAGGCGAGTCGAAAGAGAAAATGCAATCGGATATTGTATTTATGATTACGCCGCAAATCCTTTAGGAAACCAAAAAAGCTCT
>CAYGHZ010000362.1:0-1696 GCA_964349635.1 uncultured Candidatus Marinamargulisbacteria bacterium | reverse complement strand
ATTGAACGCGAAGGCATGGAGCCCACGGCCGTTCAGGTTGTCGCCGTGACAGAAGTGGCAATTCTGAAAGAAGATTTCGCCGCCTTCCCGCACGTATTTCAAATAGCCTTCCGCTTTCGGGTCCCAGGGATTGGCGTCCGGCTTCATGAGGCGCCCCATCCCCTGCTCGACGATCCTCGCGTTGGTGTACTCCTGATCGTACTTGCCCTCGGGGTTCGTCCGGTAAGGATTCTGCGAGGTCTGGAGCACGAAGGTCTTGCCATGCACCTTGGTGCTGGCCGGCGGAGCCGGGTGCACAGTCCGCAACTCGATCGGCTCGTCGAGGTTGGGCAGGAAGGACTGATAGGAAAAGCCCCAGAGGAGGATCGGTAGCGCAATCAGGTAGACCGTGCGCAGCGCCTTGTGAAAACCCGTCGGCGCATCCAGCACGTTCATGATCGGCTGCTTGAAGCTCCTCCAATCCTCTTCGTTGCTGGACATCCACATGAACACGGCGATCAACGCAACCGTCCCATACATCGCCCTGACGCTGAAGGGAATCGGCGGATACACCCTGAACTTGAGGTACAGGATGATGTAGACCCAGAACAATATCCCCTGCCAAAACCGCGGCAGGTTGACCCCTCCCATGCTGAGCAAGCGGCTCATCAACGCAAAGATCGCCACGGAAGCAGTCAACTCGAAGAGCATCTGCATCGGCATGTAGCCTTCCACCAATTTCAGCGAGGTGGCGGGAAGGATGCCAAAGGACAGCAGGGCGATGAGGAGGACTACCGCCCCGCCCAGCACATAACCTATTAACTTTTTCATGTGGCCGCTCTCCTTGAATTCCTGATCAGTGCTGAATCAACGCTACGATACGCTAAGAAATCTTGGGTGGTTCCTTCCCTTCCTGAACCTGGGAAAGATAATCGATGATTTTCTTCAACGCTCCGGCGCTCAGCTTCTGGCCGAAGATCTTTGGCATCGTATTATCGGGGAATCCCTTCACCACATAGGTGCTCGGCATCACGACGGATTCCATGATGTACTCTGGCCCGCTCTTGGCCGTGCCCTTATATGCCGGGTCCTTGATCCGTTGCGGCGCGTTCGTCCCTTCGACCAGCTTCGGGCCAATGGTCCCCACCGCTCCCGGAATGCCGGGAATCGTGTGGCAGGCTACGCACTGCGCCTTGGCGAAGATCTTATCCACAGTCTCAGTTCCGTCCGCGAGCAGCGCCCCACCGGCACCTGCCGCCTTCTCTTCCTCCTGCTTCGGCCGCTGATCTTCAGGGATGAATTTCTCGTAGGACTTGATGATGTCTTCGTAGCTCGGCGCTTCCTTGCCCTCACGAACGTAGAGCCAGGTGTCCACCGCCGCGAGCTCAGGAAGACTCAGCGAGATGGGCGGCTTGTGGATGGCCGGCATGGGACTTTCCTTGTCGTTGGTGCCCTTCGTGCCGAACCCGGCGACTACGTAACAGCTCGGGCAGGAATGCGACTCGGCGATATATTCCTGCGGTAGCTCAGCGGTCCCGGCGCCGGGGAACGATTCCTTCTGGGCCGTGTCCCGTTCGCCCGCCTTGCCCTTGTGATAGCGAGGATCATCCAGCCGCTCCTTGAGCCTGTCGGGGAGTCCGAAGAGATTGGGGGCGCGCTCGCTGAGAAAACCCTTCTGGAAACCATGACACAACGGACACTGTCCCTTGCCGATGGC
>CAYGHZ010000361.1:0-1698 GCA_964349635.1 uncultured Candidatus Marinamargulisbacteria bacterium | reverse complement strand
GGTTATATCTATATGAATGGGACGCTTGAGACGCCGACCACCGGATTCTTCCATCCCCCGCCAATTCTTGAACGAATCTTGAATTAGCGCTTGCGTGGGAACAATCGTGACGGTGTGATCCCAATTACGAATCTTTACCATATTCAACGCAATATCCATCACTTCCCCATCCGCGCCAAACTTTGGAATCTCGATCCAATCACCGCGACGGATTAGATCGTTGAGCGATAATTGGATGCCCGCCACAAAACCCAAAATAGAGTCCTTGAACACAACCCCGGAAACCGCGGCAAGCGCACCCAACCCGCTTATGAAATAAATAGGGCTTTTATTAAAAAATACTGAAAAACATAATACGGCGCTAATCAGATACAAGAACAATTTGGCGAACTGAGCGAACACATGGGTATCGCTAAACAGACCCACGGCAAAATTAATAAACCCCCGAATCATCCAAACAATGACAACAATAATCGCAACGTTGATTAGGCGGTGAACAAGAGGAACCGAAACTAAAAAATCGACAACCAATAAAACAAAACATAACCCGATCGCGCCAAACGCTGAAATTAACTGAACCCGTGATATACCCTTGATCATTATTTTCTATATTAATACAATAAATTTTTATGAACAAACTTATCACAGCTATCTCTATCTTATTTTTATGCGGCACCTTGCACGCGGTGGATGTTTCGGATGAAATCGCCAGCTTAAAGCGAACGAGCAAGGCGTTTAATGTGGTGGCGCAAAAAGCGATTCCCGCCGTTGTAAGTATCAGTACTGTCACCAAAGTAAAGGCAAATTTTGATATTTTCGGCGACGATCCATTTTTTAATGAATTTTATGGTCGTCCCCGGCAAAAAGAATTTAAACAAGGCGGATTGGGTTCCGGGGTGATCGTTTCGAAAGACGGCTATGTGTTAACCAATAACCATGTAATCGACAAAGTGGACGAGATCACAGTGACACTTTCGGACGGACGAGACTTCAAAGCTGAGATCGTCGGGCGCGACTCTAAGACCGATATTGCCGTTTTGAAAATAAAAGGCAACGACCTGCCGGTGATTCAATTTGGCAATTCGGATAAATTGGAAGTGGGCGATTGGGCCATTGCGGTAGGTACCCCCTTCGGCCTCAAGGGTACCGTGACCGTAGGGGTTATTTCAGCGACCGGGCGATCCGAGGTTGAGATTGTCGATCAAGCAGATCTGATTCAGACCGACGCGGCGATCAATCCAGGCAATTCGGGTGGCGCGCTTTTGAATATCGATGGAGAAATGATCGGCATCAACACCGCGATTTATTCTCGAAGCGGCGGATATATGGGCATTGGCTTTGCGGTGCCCTCTAATACGGCCAAACGCGTGATGGATGATTTGAGAAAATCGGGCCGAGTTATTCGAGGATGGCTGGGCGTCTATATTCAGCAGGTGACTCCGGAATTGCAGAAACAATTTGATCTTGAAACCCGCGATGGCGCCTTGGTGAGCGACGTTATGAAAAACAGTCCGGCGGAAAGGGCCGGTATTAAGCGCGGCGACGTGTTGATTGGGTTTAACGGTCGTCGAATCCCGGATTTCAAATCCCTTCGCAGCCGGGTTCTGGAAAGCCAAATCGGTCAAACGATTAACCTGGACCTAATCCGCAGCGAAAAAAAGAAAACTGTTCAAGTTACTCTTCAAGCAGCTCCGGAAG
>CAYGHZ010000360.1:0-1700 GCA_964349635.1 uncultured Candidatus Marinamargulisbacteria bacterium | reverse complement strand
GACATTGCGACCACCCAGATCTATACCAATGTCACCCGTGAACGGTTAAAATCGGTTTATCGCAAATCGCATCCGAGGGCCTAAATGATTATCGCCATTAATTTTATTGCGCTCATCCTAGCTATCGTTTTTCACGAGGTGGCTCACGGCTACGTAGCCTTGCATTTTGGCGACCCCACGGCTAAAAACCAGGGCCGACTGACGTTAAACCCAATCCCGCACATTGATCCAATCGGGTCGTTGTTGCTGCCCGGACTATTAATCGCCGCCGGATCGTCTTTTTTGATCGGCTGGGCCAAACCGGTTCCTGTGCGAATGGAATATTTTAAACACCCTCTCAAAGACATGACCTGGGTGGCATTGGCCGGCCCCCTCACCAATTTGAGCCTAGCCACTATTTGCAGCATTATTATCAAATTATTGAAAATTACCCCGATGATATTTTCGCCGGGCACGTATTTGGTTTTAGATTATTTTACATTCTTTTTGACGTCGTTTATTTATATCAATTGCCTCTTGGCTATTTTTAACCTGCTTCCGATTCCTCCGTTGGATGGCTCGAAAATCCTGGTTTATTTTTTGCCGCCGCGGGCGCAGGAGACTTTTTTTCGATTGGAACCCTTTGGGTTTGTGATTATTTTTGCACTAGCGTATTTTGGTTTCTTTGCGTCCGTGTTACCCTATCTGCTCAATCCCCTATTGCAACTGTTCCTTTAGCGTTTTCGATAACTAAACGGAGGGCCTCACAATGACAACGATACAACCACAGCACTACCGGCGTTACATTAGCTTTATTATCTTCGATCCGTCTTCGTCTCGCGTCAGTAACGCGGACGTGATGGTTTCCGGGGATCAGGTTCCCGAACTTTTTGAAAAAATCGTCGACGGAGTCCAAGGCAATTCGTTAAAAACATCCATTCTGAATAACCGCTTATCCAAAATCCAACAAATGCTAGAACTACTTACCTCCTATGAGCATGTCATTATCTCTAAGTTTTTTGACAAGATTTGGAGACGCTACACCTATGTCAGCAATATTGGCGAAGTGTTGATGGATTTGGAAACCTATTTGACAATTTTCCCGGAAAAAAAGAAACAGATCGACTCCATCTTGGCGCTTCGTATGGATGAAGAAGAGGACGAAGAAAAAGAAGAAGTGGACGACGAACCGAAGCAACCGGAAAAAGTCACCCAGTTGGCTTCATAAATGGCTCTTTCGGTTGGGATCGTTGGGCTGCCTAACGTTGGCAAATCCACTCTTTTTAATGCCATTACCAATTCTGCGGTGGAAGCGGCTAATTATCCTTTTTGCACGATCGAGCCCAATATTGGCATTGTCGCAATTCCGGATCTTCGATTAGATGCTTTAAAACAGATATCGGGATCCGAAAAGATTCTTAACTCTACTATCGAATTTGTGGATATCGCCGGTCTGGTTAAAGGTGCTTCAAAGGGAGAAGGGCTAGGCAACAAGTTTCTAGCCCACATTCGCAGCGTGGCCGCGATTGCTCACGTTGTCCGCTGCTTTGAAGACAAAAATATTACGCACGTTTCCGATGTGATCGACCCCGTCTCCGACGCTCAAACCATTAATTTGGAATTGATCTTGGCGGACATGGAAATAGCCGAAAAGGCCGTTTCGAATCAAGGCAAGAAAGCGAAAACCGGCAATAAAGAGGAAATCAAGAAACTGGAGCTGC
>CAYGHZ010000359.1:0-1702 GCA_964349635.1 uncultured Candidatus Marinamargulisbacteria bacterium | reverse complement strand
AACCCGGAGATCGGTTTTTTGGCGACCGTATCCATAATTTTGGCCTCGACCCGAATGCTGCTAATCGGGGCTGCCGAAATAGACGCGCCAAAAAATAAAAACGCCCCCGCCAGTAAAATTAAACTATATCGTTTCATCGCCGTTCTCCTTTTATTTTATATATCCAAACTAATGGAAAAATAATTTTTGTTATCAAACTCAACGTGTTCGCTTTTTTCGTACGCGTAATGGAATTGCAGTCCGTCCAATTTCAGCGCCAAACCCAACGTGCCGCTGGTTTTGGGCTTGCTAAGGGCGGGGCCCAGCGTTTCTTTATAGCCTGCCAAAAGTTGAATAAATGGGACGAATCGAGGGGTATAGATGATACCTGCAGACGCTAAATTATGGCCTTCGACGCGTTTGAGCTGAAGCATCAAATCTGCGTCAAACAGTGTATATTTTACGCCGCTGACCAATTGCAGCGGCAATGTTTCTTTGGCTCCGGTGTTGTAGTTGACGCTAAACATCGGTAATACGTTTTTGGCGGCCATAGAAAAACTGATTTTTTCAAATTCCAATAGAGCGCCAAGGTCGATGTTGTAGCCTCTTCCGAAAACATCGTAATAAGAGATTGTGTATTGGGTGGCGGAGGCGCCGACCGATAATTTTTGATGTTGACCGTCGGTCAGCGAAACCGGGAATTCGTTTTCATAAGTCGCTTTTATAACAGTGTTTCGATAATCAAAGGCCGAAATCGTATAAAAGGGCTGGTTAGAGTTTTGTGAAGCGTCTGTTTTTCCGGTGTACGGGATATTCCGAATCGAACCTTCCATATATCCCACCCCAACGGTTCCAAATGGGGTTTTCGTCGCCAAACTAACGGAGTTAAAAATGACCTCGTTCATCAATGTGGTTGTAAATAAGGCCAATGACCCGGCCCGGTTGCGATTGATCCCCGCGGGGTTGCCAAAAATATCGCTGGCAGAATTGCTAAAGCCTTCGATATTGCCGACGCCGATCATTTTGGCGGAGTTGCCTAAATCGGTGATCATCGAATAACTCCCGGCCAATACCGACAGTGGAAATAGCATTCCGAACAGCAAAATCAAGGTAAGAAATTTTTTCATGGTTTTATCGCAAACTTCCCTTTTCCTAAGACTTTTCCGTCGTTAATTAAGATGAAAAAGTAAATTCCGGCCGGCAGATAGTGCCCGCCGAAACTTGACGCCGTGAACGCAATTTTGTTGTAGGTGAGGTCGCCGCCGAAACCGCCGTTCGTTCCGGATTTGTAAACATCGCGGAAAAATTCTTGACCGTACATATTATAGATACGGATTTCGATGTCCAGGTTTTTGGAAAGTTGATACCCCAGTTCGGCGCCGTCCGACAATCGGAAGGGGTTCGGGTAAAACAACGGTTCCAGGCGAATCTGGGCGGAGGCCGTCGGCTCCTGAGTCGACAGAGCCACACCCGTAGCGGCGTTGTTAATGGTAAATGAAAATGCGGTTAACGCGCGGGAGCGGGCATTGGCCCATGATATAGAAGGGTTAAACGGCTCCGTATTAAAAAAATTAATTTGCTGCAATTTCAGAGCGCCAAAACACGGGACGGCGCTGCACACTAGCGCAACACATAAGGCGGACATCAGCGGTTTGAATAAAATGGTAATAATAAAATCCCCTACATCAGAAATTTAGACGAAATTGTAAAAATGTTATAGTAA
>CAYGHZ010000358.1:0-1707 GCA_964349635.1 uncultured Candidatus Marinamargulisbacteria bacterium | reverse complement strand
AAATAGACATTAAATCCAATCAAATCGAATGGACGTCGACAACTCTTAACCTAAAGCTCAAGTCGGTACCCTTGGCGGAAGGAACGAATTATTTCTTTTTAACCTATCCAACAACGACCCTTAAAACAAAAAATCGTCCGTATGGTTCTCTCATCATCGAACGCGATAGCACGCCTCCGTCACTCAATTACCTTCAGGTCGTCGATCCGGTCTTTTCGCCAAATGCTGACCGCAAACGCGACGAGATGAGCCTCACCTTTACACCTTCGGAACCGTTAACGGCCCACATGACTATACTGAATGGCAAAGGGGCGGTGTTAACGGAAATTACTTCTGTGGTCGACAAAGCGATGTCGGGTCGGCCCATCAGTTTGCGATGGAATGGAGCCTTGGATTCAACTGTCCCATCGGCTTCCGTTACCGGATCTCTTGCTTTGCCAGATGGCACCTATAGCGCTGTCCTCTATGCCGTGGATGAAGCCGGCAATTTTTCAGCCCAAGTCCAAATCCCAATAGTCATCGATACCGAATCCCCAAAATTAGCTTTGCGCACCGCGCCAACAACTCTCTCCTCAAAATCGACGGAACCCCTTCGGTTAAACGTTTCAGACAATCACACGTTATGGGAGCTAAAAGCCATTTTGGTCGGTACTACCTCATCGATCACCCTTCCTCTCAATCAAAACAAAGAAATGGTCTTGGATTATGCTGAAAAACTACTCGGAAAAAATCCAAAAGAAGGAAGTTACGCTGTCCAATTCACCCTGTCGGATACCGCCGGAAATAGTACCACGACGAACTGGCAATTTGCTTTGGACAATACTGCGCCACGCATCGAAGCGCTCGGCGTCTCCACCGCTAATATCAGTATTGCCTCCATACAAAAAGGTGTTACGATTTCTGTTTCGGCTTCGGACGAACGCGCGCCGACGGTGACTATGAGCTTGCGATTGGAAAAAGGAAGCAAATCGCTTGCGATTAGCGGCCAAAAATTAACGGCTTCGAATTTTATTTTCGGCGACGGCAGCTATGTCTTGCGATTGCTTGTTTCGGACGGCGCTAATATTTCCGAAAAGACGGCGACGCTCAACGTCGATCTCACGGCACCAACCATTGTCAACCAAACTCTCGAAAACAAGACGTTCTCATTGAAATCCGGCAAACCGTTGCGCTGGTTTGTCGGGTTTAACGAACCCATTGCGTTGGGCCGCTTGCTCATTAACAACACGGCTGGCGAAAGCGTCATCAATCTACCGTTTGTCGGGCCTTCGTCATTCAACTACGCCTGGCCTGCGGATGTGGTTGTGCCCGATGGAACCTACAAAGCGAAACTGTTCTTCAAAGACACCTTTGGCAATGTAAGTACCACGTACAACATGGATGTGGTTGTGGATAGCACGCCACCGAGCGTAAATATAAAGCTGCCAGCCTGGGTCGGAGATAACCAAATCATCCCCCGTAATCTGGTCATCCAAGATGCCAGCCCGACGACCTCCGTGTCGTGGTCATGGATGGCGGACGGGAAAACCATTCAAGACGATGGTAGCGCCAAAACGGTAAAAATTTCAGACCTTGCCCGTTGGTCGACCTCGGTGGCGTACCGCGTAGTGGTTGCGGATCAAGCCAGCAATATCGCCGAAGTGACCGGTAGTATGAAAATCGACCGTGCGCCTCCGGTGATCATCCTTACTCCCGATGTACTTCGCA
>CAYGHZ010000357.1:0-1713 GCA_964349635.1 uncultured Candidatus Marinamargulisbacteria bacterium | reverse complement strand
CTATACGACAATTTGAAAGGCTTAAAATCATACAAAGATCTTACGATGGCGATCGTTTCGATGAGTCTCGATCCGATCACTCGCCAAGTGACTGTAAGCGGCTGCAATCACAGCATCTACATTTACCGAAAATCCAAACGCGTCGTCGAATCCATTCCGGTTCAAGATATCCCGCTGGGGCTTGGTTTTTTTCCGGAGATATTCAGCACGGCGGAAGATCAAACGGCCTTTACCCTTGGGCCGGACGACCTATGTTTCATCGGAACCGACGGTATTACGGAAGCCACAAAAAATGGCGACGACGGTCAGGAACAGTTTGGCGAAGGGCGGTTGGTCGATTTTATATCCAAAAATCACAGCCTGCCTGTCGATGAAATCAAAAAGAAGTTAATCACGGAACTCGACCAATTCACAGGCAAGCGCTACAAAGATGACGTGACGTTTGTGTTGCTCAGGTAGACTCCAAAATCAATCGCGGTAACTGCTCAATCATATATAAAAGAACGCTTAATATAGGGTGATGAAGCGATAGAGGATGTTGGGATATTCGAACTCCCAATGACTGTTTTGGCCCTCTTTCCACTCTAATAAGGCCCAATTTAAGTCCCTAATCATAGGGTAATAATGTCCACATTTTGGACATTATACAAGGTTAAATAGACCTCAAACTCCTAAAATCCCCTTCTATTAGGGGATTCAGATAAGCTTTGATCAAGGGTTTTACCAGTGGACTTTTTTGAATTGCAGCAACTATTTCCTTCTTCAAGGTATCTTTGAAACTACCGTCCCTCGCGATGATTTTTAATTTGCTTTTCGGCGCCAGCCTTGCCAACAGGTCTGCTCTTGTTAAAAGGATTGGCTGATTGCATTCGATCACGCTTTCTTTAGTCAAGAAACTGAAAGAGTTTTGATCGATGGGGACCAGGCAAGTTTTGCATATGCTTTTTCCCCGCCGTTCATAGTGAGCCTCCCGTTTTTGAACCTTGGAAGTAATCATGCAAAGAATAAGAAATTGGTCAGAATTTATTGAGACAGAGACATGATAATGCTTGTTATGAGGCGGTTCAATTGTGCGGTCTTCAAACCAGATTATGGAAAATTTTTCGCTGCTTAAACTGTTTACAAGTATGTCGCTTGGAAGTTCCACCACAATTTGCTTCTATAACTTGCCCTGTGCAATCAATTTTGAAGTTTCGATATGTTCTTGTGTGAGGTCGAAGGAATTGTCCACTATGGAAAATAATTCGGAGGTTTTTAATTCCTCTCTTCTCTTTGAGCCCGAGGAAAGACTTTTCTCGTGTTGGCTCCACTCTGGGTACTTATGGGTATATTTTACTAGCTTTGCGGAGCTGAAGTCGCCAAATTTTTTGATGACAAAATCGAGGGCCTCTACATCAGTTTCTGACAATCCACTGTAGTCAACAATTCTCTTGACATCGATTGCCTCAAGAGAGGTGTCTCCCAATTTCTTTATATGTTGGCTAATAAAGTTCAATTCGTCGCTGGTTAAATTAAAGTCATCAAACGAAATTACGTTTTTTGTTATAGACCCAACCGGGCCATATTGCATAGCGAAATACGTATCGTCTGTGATTGTGCGCCCATAGGCTAACAAGTGGTATTTATCGGCAAGGTAAAGAAGCTTAATTAGCTTAAGCTTATCCGTTTCGCCTGTTTTTTTTAAAATATGAAAAATGGCTTCAGTTATAGAAA
>CAYGHZ010000356.1:0-1718 GCA_964349635.1 uncultured Candidatus Marinamargulisbacteria bacterium | reverse complement strand
TTTCTGCATTTCCTTTTTGAAACGTTCCGATTCTTCCTGGCGTCGGATTTCGTCTCTCTTTTGTATTTCTTTTTGATCGTTTTCCTGACGCGCTTCTTTTCGGATACGTTCGATTTCATCTTCCTCAAAATCTTCTTCTTTTTCGTTGTATTCGTCCCATTTCTTACTATTGTCCCGATAGGCCATGCCGTTTATTTGGCCTTTTTCGAACATCTTCGTGCCAATCGCCATCGAGGATTGCTTGAGAATATAGTCTTGGGCGCCCTTCAAATTGGGATCGTCGTAGCGGTACAGCGACACGATCTTTTCTTTTAATAAAACGCTTAGCCCTTCGCCCGAAAACGGCGTTAGCACCGGGGCAAGCAATTGGGTGATGCGCAAAATATGGTCTGTAAACGATTGCGCTTCTTCCTGACTATCAAACAGCATATTCAGCGGCTCATCCGTTTTTTCTTCCCACTTTTTCAGCTTGCTATCCCATTCGCGCCAGCTGGCTTCCGGCGCAACGGACATCAGGAACTTTTCGCCGGCCTTGGTGATAGCGGCGGCGCCATCGGTGGTCATATGACCATAAAGTTTGATCAGCGCTTCATAGACTTTTTTGGTGCTCTTTATTTTCTCGTCGCGATTGGGTCCGGAATTGATTTTGCTTAAAATGTCTTGTAATGACTGATATTTTCCTTCTTTTTCTACTTTTATTTGGATGTTTTCCCTTTTTTTACCGTTTACGACGGTGCGATCCCGGCTTTCTAAACTGTTCCGTCCGGCGGATATTTCTTTCAAGATGCCATGTAGACGCTTTAATTCGTCCGGCGCGACATTGATAGTGAATTTGTCCGGATTGTTCATATAATTCGCCGAAAGATTGCCTTTGGAATCGATGTAACCGGCGTTAATTAATTTTTGCCAAGTAAGATCCGCTTCGTTGGCGTTATCCAAAATGATGTCGTTTTTAGAGATTTTGTGGCCATCCGCAAAAACGCTTTCATATTTTTTGAAGACATAATCGAAATAGCCCTTAGAAAGTCGATCTTGGGCGTTTTCGTCGATGTGGCTCCAATCCATTTGCTTGGACAACGATTTTGCGATGGTGGGAATAAGGCCGGCGGCCAGTAATTTTGACGCATTTTTCAATTTTGAACCGATGGTTTCCCACCATTTTTCGGCCGATTCTTGCGCGCTTTTGGGATCCGCCTCGGAGCCAAACATGCTGGTGGCTACCTGGTGAAAACGCATCCGATCTTCATAGGCGCCCAGTGTGGTGAAAAACACTTGTTCATCTGTAAGGTTGGCATAAATATCGGGATTGGACACAATGGCGTTGTAATCCAGGTACATATCGAATTTCTCGACGTCGTCGGCCACAAACGGCTCGGGCAACTCTTTCAGATTGTATTTGGCGTTTTGATCGGTTACCTGATCCAACGTCCGATTCATTTGTTCCCATAGCTTGGGATTGTCTTTGGCAAGGCTTTTGAGGCTGCTTAAGAATTCGCTGTTGATATCTGCGTAATACGGACTTTCTTCAAACGCCGTATAATTTTCCTCGTCGCCTTCCTGGTCATGCTGGCGGTGTACTGGAGCTTCTCGCCGGGCTACGCGCTGCAGCAGCTGTGCGTCGTCATGGTGGTGTGGATTCACGCCGCGATCGGCCTGTATTCATGGCTGGTGCTCAAGCCGGTGTGGAAGCGCATCGGCGGCCTGGTGCTGCCGGTGCT
>CAYGHZ010000355.1:0-1718 GCA_964349635.1 uncultured Candidatus Marinamargulisbacteria bacterium | reverse complement strand
GAGGTATCCGTATCGACCTTGCCGTAACGAGCAAATAAGGTAAAGACAGGATGCGCAAAGCCTTCGGCAAAAAAAGCGCCTTTCAGAAAATCGGGGAAGAAATGATACCGTCCTTCCAGGTAATATCCGTTCATATCCGTAGGAACTCCGGCTGTCGCATCAAGTTTTACAATGGCATATTCTGCCAAGATTTCGGCGGCGCCGCTTTTCCAAAAGAAGTCAGCGCCGATCATCGACATATTTTTTTCGTTGGACGCGTCATATTTGCCCATATAGCCGCTTACTCCACCCTCCAAACCAAGCGTCGGACTCACGCCAACCCGACCCGCCAGAGCTTTGTTGCCGTTATTGTCTTGCTTCATGCTGGGCTTTGCATTTTTGAGTCCATTGGCCGCGGTAATGGTCGAGTTTAATCCGTTTAACACATACCCTTCGTAATTTAGTTGGGAATCCTCTCCCATTTCAAAAATACCGTGCATCCCGAACCCGGTATCCATCCATGTCGAAGGGACGATGTAAGACGCGTAAATCGGGCGAGCCGTGGTGTCGCGATAATCGGAATCGTGCAGCACGTTAACAACGCCAAAGGGAACCAACACAATCCCCCCGCGAAACGCATGATTCGGGAACAGCGTATAATCCAACCAGGCTTGCTCGATCTTAAGTTCCCCGTCCTTGGTTCCGCTGTTGACCAAGCCGCCGTATTCAAACTCGATTTCGGTATTAAAGAAAATCTTTTCATGGATCTGAGACGAGGCGTTCAAAATCAGCCGATGCGCCTTAAACGTATTCGCTCCGTTTTCGTTTTGCGAATACCATTCAGTGTCAAAATATCCTCCGATTTTCCGCTGACCCTCGCGATCAAAAGCCGTAATGTTCCTGCCTCCCACGGTATTCGATTCGGTCGCCGCCTGTAGTGTTGAGCCCACTAAAAAAAGTACAGTTACGATTGATAACGCATTCCTTGCCAACATTGAATTGTTTCCTCCGAGATTTTATTTGAGACTGAGTATCAGTATAATTATTGGATCATAGCCCGTCAATAAAATTAATTGTAGAATGGTTTTTCATATGACTCCCAACCAACGGATTGAAGACGATCAAAAAACGCTGGAACAAATTGAGACCTTTCTGCAACCCTTTTTATTAGAACATCCTCAGCTGTTGTCCGAAGCGATCTTGAGCATGATCAAGGCGGGACAAGAAACCGACAACGTCAACGACCTGCGATTGATGCGAACCGCCGTCCGTGAATTGCGGCAAACATTTAAGGCTTTTTATCCCTACCGGGATACCCGCAAGGTCGATATTTTTGGATCGGCGCGTATTCACCCGGATGACCCTGACTATAAAATGACCGAACTGTTTGCCCAAAAGATTACGCAAAAGGGATTTATGGTGATTACCGGCGCAGGCAGCGGCATTATGGAAGCCGGCAACAAAGGCGCGGAAATGAACATGAGCTTTGGCGTCAATATCAACTTGCCGTTTGAGCAAAAAGCCAATCCTTATATTATCGATGATCCCAAACTTGTTTCTTATAAATACTTTTTCAATCGCAAATTAGCGTTTGTTCGCGAATCCGACGCTACCGTTTTGTTCCCGGGCGGATATGGCACCATGGACGAGGCGTTTGAAGTGTTGACGCTATTGCAAAACGGACGTTGCGCGCCCCGGCCCGTGGTATTGATGTCTGACCCCGGCAGCGACTATTGGGA
>CAYGHZ010000354.1:0-1727 GCA_964349635.1 uncultured Candidatus Marinamargulisbacteria bacterium | reverse complement strand
TCGGAAGTCTCGGAACATCTGCTAACACCCCAAGCCGATCCAAATACCGAAAAAATCACGGAGATTTTCAAGCGCGCCCTAAAAAACGACAAGCTCCAACTTAAAGTCGAATCCCTAAAATCCGAATCCGTTTCGGCCATGGTGTTGGAATCCGAACACACCAAACGCCTAAAAGCCATGACGGCCATGATGCGCCAAACCATGCCCAACCTGTTCGACGAGTTGACCCTAATCATCAACAGTCGCAACCCCATCGTCCAAAATATCTTAAAAATAACCGACGAAAAAAAAGCCGACCGTCTCTGCCAAACCATCTACGACCTGGCCCTAATGTCAAAGCAACCCCTAACAGGGGAGCAGTTGCAGGCATTTTTGGTGCGGTCGCATGAGTTACTTAAAGATGCGAGCGCAGCTTGAATCTTTAAAACCCTGGCGCAAAGGTCCTTTTGATATCGAAGGGATTCACATTGACGCCGAATGGGATTGCGCCATCAAATGGCAGCGAGTCAAACAAGATTTGGCCGGCAAAACCGTGCTCGATATCGGCTGCAACAACGGCTACTTCATGTTTCGAATGCGCGAGGCGGGCGCGTCGCGAGTGGTGGGCATCGACCCGGTTGAAAAATTTCATGCGCAGTTTCAATTGGTCTCGAAATATTTAGGGTCCAATCGCATGGAATTCCATCACATGGGATGGCAAGATTTACCCAATCTCAATCAACAGTTCGACGTTGTTTTTTGCATGGGCATTATCTATCACCATCCGGCCCCCCTCGATTTACTCAAAACAGTCCGATCCATGATGAATCCGGGCGGAGACTTAATTATAGAAACCATCGTCCATCCTGGGGAGGATGAAGTTGCCTTTTTTCCTCAAAAAAAATACGCCGGCATGAACAATGTTTTTTTTGTCCCGACTATTCCGTGCCTAAAAAACTGGCTTATCCGCAGCGGATTTGTTAATCTGGAGTTACTTTATCAGGCAAAAACAACGCCCGACGAACAACGCGTGACCGAATGGTCCGCGCCGGTTTCGCTGGCGGATTTTGTAAAATCATCAAACGATTGGCCGGTTCGAGCGGCGCTTAAAGCATCAAAACGGGAGGGAGTTTAAGTGAGAAGGCATTTGACGATCGCGTTTATTTTTATATCTTCGGCTTGCTCGGCCTACGACCTAGGGGTATCGGACCTGCAAACCGCCTTTCGCAATCCGGCGGAATTGGCCTTTCATGAGCGGCTGTTTGATATAAGAACAATTTACGACGTAAAAGCAAAAAAGGCGGCGGGATTATTTGTGTTCCATGCTCCCGACGATTTCCCAATCTACGTCGCCGGACATAAAACCGAATTACCGCTGGGAGATTTTTTGTTTTCGGTCGAAACGTTGGATGCGAATCGCAAGATGACCGTTGGCTGGGCCAAACAAACCCGCTGGTTCACCATGGGCGCCAACGCCAACCGAAATTTCGGTCAGTCGACAACCGGAGGGTATGACGTCGGCTTTTATCTGACGCCGGTCTCGGGTCTTTATGTTGGCGCCGTTTCGGGCAGCGAGGGAACGGCGTTAACTGCGGCCGCGACGTCGGGAGGCGATCTGGCGATAACAATAGCAGCGCCGTTAAAGCCCGGCTCGTGGAAAGATATTTCGGTTGAAGGGAAAAAGCGGTTCTTTAATACTCTGGAACTAAGCGCAGGCGCAAACACGAAAGACGTGTATGGAACAACGT
>CAYGHZ010000353.1:0-1732 GCA_964349635.1 uncultured Candidatus Marinamargulisbacteria bacterium | reverse complement strand
GTGCTGGGCCATAAGCGTTCACGCAAGCATATCAAGAGAAAGCGAAGTAAAGAACTTCTTTGCATTTTGGAAATCGATTATTATTGGAGTAGCTGACGGATATCGTTTGGCAAATTGCGCCAGTCCTTGATAAGAGCTATCCCTCCGGAAAGACTTAACTTCGATGGCATATAGCTTTTTATGGGTTTTCAAAACATAGTCCACCTCCACTTTCCCGTCGCGCCAGTAATAGAGTTCTCCTTCCATTTGCAACAATTGTGCGCCGACTGCCGACTCGAGAAGCCGCCCCATCCATTCGGAATCATATTTTTCATCGACTGCGGAATGAACGGCTTGTGTCAACGCAGTGTTTAAAGGAATTAATTTAGGGCTAGACTGCCGCGAAAGAGCAACGGAACCGGAGAATTTTTGCAGCGTTTTTATTAAATAAGCGCCTTCAAATAATTCCAAATAATGCTGAACTGTTGATACATTTCCTTTCTCTTGCAATTGCCCCAGCAGTTTTTGAAGGGAAATTTCCTGCGCCGGATACGAGGCGGCCAATTCGAAACATTGCCTAAAAAGTGCGGGCTTGGCGACTTTTGCCATTAGCAAAATATCTTTTGAAAGCACAGGCTCGATTATTGAATGACGCACAAATTCTCTCCAACGTTTGGGGTCTTTGATCAATTCCGAGGCCGCAGGATATCCGCCGAATCGAAGATAGGTTTCCAAATCCCACCCAAAGGCCTTTCGACACTCCACATAGCTCCAGTGATGAGCGTGAATTAATTCGTACCGGCCGGTCAGGCTTTCGGTCAGTCCCTGTTGAATCTGCAGACTTGCCGATCCCAGCAATACCACCTGGAGGGACCGATCCGCACGATCGCGATCAAATAGATATTTAATCACTCGGCTCCAATCGGACACTTTTTGAATTTCATCAAATACCAACAACGTATTTTTTCCGATCGATTTTGCCCGATTCCAGTGAAATTCGATCCATGCGGCGTCAGGCGCGGCAATTTCGTCGGCGGACACCATAATCGACCCATGTTTCCAGCGACGGACTATTTCTTTCAAAGCAGTGGTTTTGCCCACCTGACGTGGCCCAATCACTACCTGAATAAAGTTAAGTGGCTTTTGGAGGCGTTTTAATAATTGCTCGGAAAACGAGCGAAAAATAGACTTCATTAGCTACGATTATATCAGATTCAGGAGATACGTCTACCAAATTTAGGAGGTGTATCTCCTAAAAATAATGGAGCGCCATCACATAGCTTTTTGGCCCAAAGCCGGAAATTTGGCCGGTACAGACCGGCGCTGTGATCGATTTGTGGCGGAATTCTTCGCGCGCGTGGATATTGGAAAGATGGACTTCGATTTTTGGGATGTCGATGCAGGCCAGGGCGTCTCGGATTACAACACTGGTGTGGGTGTAGCCGGCACCGTTAATAATCAGGCCATCATAATTTTTGGCGGCGGTTTGGATAAGCTCGATAATTTCGGATTCGGAATTGGACTGTTGAATGGTGACGGACAGCTTCAATTTTTTGGCTTCCGCCTCGATCATTTTATTGATTTCGGCCAACGATTTTGAGCCGTAGATTTCTTTTTCGCGTTTGCCCAACATATTCAAATTGGGGCCGTGGATTATTAGAATTTTCATTTCATTTCCTCCGAATAAAGGACTCGACGACTTCTTTGATTAACCCAAGTGGCACATCGTTTCGCACCACCACCGACCCTAATC
>CAYGHZ010000352.1:0-1739 GCA_964349635.1 uncultured Candidatus Marinamargulisbacteria bacterium | reverse complement strand
ATACAGAGATATATAAATACTTATATAATTCTCGAAATGGGTCAACGGCGTCCGTTATTTTGGGTCGGAAGTTCGTTAAAAGAGCTGTCGTCCTTCCCTGACGATGTAAAGCGAGACATCGGTTATGCGCTCCATCTTGCCCAAGCGGGAGAAAAGGCGGACAGCGCGAAGCCATTTAAAGGTTTAGGCAGTGGGATTTTTGAGATAGTCGATGACTACAAGACAGACACCTATCGAGCGGTATACGTAGTAAATCTAGGAGAACGAGTCTTTGTCCTCCATGCGTTCCAAAAGAAATCAAAAAAAGGAATTAAGACGCCTCAAAATGAAGTCGAATTGATCGAAAAACGGTACAAACAAGCGTTAAAGATTAACCACGAATTAAGCAAGGAGGCAAAAAAATGAAAAAAGAAACCAAAAAAAATACAGACTCCTATATACAAGGCGGACATAATGTTTTTGCCGACTTAGGCCTTCCCACCGCAGAAGAAGATCTTGCAAAAGCTGAATTGGCCCGAAAGATAAATACTATTATTTCTAAACGTCATCTAACTCAGGCGGAAGCCGCTCGGATTTTGGATGTTTATCAACCTCGTATTTCCGATCTAGTTAATGGAAAAATTTCTAAATTCACGCTTGATAATCTTGTTCAGATGCTCAATAAGCTGGATTGGGACGTTGTTATTACCGCGAAACATAAGCCCCGAAGCAGGGAACATGCGAGGACCCTAGTTACGGCTTAATATTAAAAGTTACAGATTTGCCTGCCTCCGCTAGGCCGAGCGAAGATTTCTATATTGTTTTAGTACCAATAAATTCGGAGTAGTTTGCCGGTTAGTTTCCATTGTTCCCATTTGGACTCGCTATGTATCGTTCTTCAAGTGAACTCCACTCAAACCTGAATGATGTGAATCGATTTCCACCAAAGGCATCCTCATAAGTGACAGTTCCCTCAAGGCGAAGAGTGCCATTTGAATTTCCCAAAGCCCACATTTCCCTTTCCAAGACGCTATTAGGCCCTAAAATCTGAGGGCCCGGCATTGGAAATTCATTTTTACTCAGTTTTTCACCATCTACATCCCAAAACAACTTTTCTAAAATTCTTACTTTATATGCTGGAGTTTTGCCGGCGTTTGTAATTTTATATTTTGCGTATTCAATCACACTCGAAGGCCCCTGATTTTTTTCGGGTCCCGAAACGCAGATATAGGCACGCAGTTGTCGCTCCGAGGACTCTCGACCCGAACTCCAAAGACGATAAGTATAGATGGTTAAGACGCCGGTAAAAGCAAATAAACCCCAGTCTCTTAGATTTTCGCTTCGAAACATATTCAAAAAAATATTTTGGGCCAAAAATACGATTTCGCAAATATAGTTCATCAGTATGCCCCTTTCTCTAAAGAACTCTCTCCCTTAAACAATATACAATGCTCATTATATAAAGCAGCTCGAAGCCCAAGCCAGCGCTTCATTTAGAATGTCGCCATCCTATCAAAGGTATTTCATCCCAAAAAAAACTCCACCGGCTTTTTATAAATCCGCGCGAACTCAGTGAGCTGAATCACATCCAACCGACGTTGACCATTCTCGATTAAGGACACATACGGCTGCGTCTTCCCTAATAATTTGGCAACTTCCACTTGCTCTAGCCCAGCCTCCAACCGCGCCTTTTTTAGCCGGTCGACCATGCGCTTTTGCGCCGTTGTATATATTGATTTCACCTTATTTGAATGCTATAT
>CAYGHZ010000351.1:0-1745 GCA_964349635.1 uncultured Candidatus Marinamargulisbacteria bacterium | reverse complement strand
CTCTAGATGCAGGGAGAACAAACACCGCTAACCAGTCCGGAGTTTCAGGAAAAACAGAAATTACTTCGCCTTTCTGAGCTCAGTGTTTGGATCGATGTTTATGACGATATCTTTTCCGACTTTGACCCTCGGCCGTATTCCGACCGCGCATTGTCGGACGATTTTTTAAACGAAATCAGGAAAATCAGCCGCGAAACCCGTTCGGGGTCGGTCGAATTGAATATTTTGATACCTCAGGCGCTGCGCAACAACCGGCTGGAATCCATTATCCGAAAACGGCTGCATACCTATTTTGAAATTGGAAACCGGTCGGTGCGCCAAGAAATGGATCAGTTCAAAAAAAATGCGAGGCTCTTGGTGGCGTTTGGGGTCGCGGCTCTGTTTGGCGCCGCTTACATTTCCTACCTCAATTTCCCATCCTTTTGGCCGCACCTGGTTATCGTGTTGATGGAGCCGGCGGGTTGGTTCAGCGTATGGAATGGGTCCGACCAACTTATGAAATCCGATAAGTTATTTAAGCCGGATCGCGATTTTTATCGAAAATTGACCTCGGCGGAAATTAAGTTTTTGCCCTACTAGGTGTGTTGCGAATCGGTATAATTTTCGAAGATTGTGGCCAGAGCTGCAGGTCGAGAAACCAAGGAACCCGTAAATGTCATTCCATCCGGTGTTCGAATCGCGCCAAGAGCCTTCACCGCAGCTTCCAAATTTCGTTTCGAACCTCCCATCGAAACCAAGGGAGAAACCAAGGCTTTAACCTCGGCTCCTTGTTCGGACAATCTCTTGCCTAATACATCCTTAATTTCGTCATGGTCAAACTTGTCGTTAAGAGCTGCCAAAACATGCCCGTCATTCATCATATCTAAGATGAGCACTCCAAATGAAAAGGCATCGCATTCCCGATAGTGCTTAAACGCCTCGGCGTCCTCTAATTCGTCTTCAAAACCGATGCTAGTTACCATGTTCCGAATCTCCGGAGCCATGTTGGTAAGACTGCCTTTGAATTCTAGGAATCGAACCGTAGCATCCACAGCAATGCCAAAATCTGCCAAACGAGCCTTGATAACGCCTTCAGAAACAAAGAGCAGTATATTGCTCAACTTAATGTCGCGATGCGCCACACCATTTTGGTGACATTTTATAAGCGCCTCTCCTATTTGATAGGCGATCTCAATCTTATTCGGAACCGAAAGTCTTTTGCCTAATATGGCATCGTGAAGCGATACGTCAGCGAGGTCAAAAACAAGCCATCCGACGTAGGGTCGCACCGTACAAATAAAATCATGAACCCGGACGACGCCGTCGTTGGCTTTTGCAGCCTGCTGTTGAAGCTTAAATTCGTTTTTCATTACCGCTTCTTCGACATCAATCATTTTTTTGATCGCTAATCGGACGGATGGAAAATTGACATTGCAGCCGACAAAAACTTCGCCAAAGCTTCCTTCGCCGAGGCAAGCTTCTTCTTTTAGTTGCGGAGTGCTCTTGGTCATGTCGACGATATGTTTGGTGACGACCAGGCCCAGTTTCTTAGCTTCGTCCGAAGGGATTTGCCGCAGTACGCAAAACCTATTTTGGCCACTGGAAATAAGCAGCATATTTGGGTCATCGACAATAATAAAGTCGTCGTCAGTGGGGAGCGCGATAATTTTCTTCACTTAGTTGATTATCGACCTAAGATACAAAAAATTGTAAAAATAAGTTTAAATAAAAAAATGAATAGTCTGAAGAAATGTTTTTTTGTCTTC
>CAYGHZ010000350.1:0-1766 GCA_964349635.1 uncultured Candidatus Marinamargulisbacteria bacterium | reverse complement strand
GAATATAACCCCAAGGAGGCGCGGACCGTACCTTCCAGCCCAAAGCGCCGCATCAGCGGCATGCAGCAATGATGCCCGGCACGTACAGCCACTCCGCACTGGTCGAGCACGCTGGCGATATCGCCAAAATGTATCCCCTGCAGGGTGAAACTGATAATTCCGGCTTTTTTGGGGGACGTGCCCAAGATTTTCAAACCTTTGATTTCCTGAAGTTTTTCTGTGGCGTACAGGAGTATGTCGGACTCATGTTTCTGAATTGTATCAACAGAGATATCCACAAGGTAGTCCACCGCCGCGCCCAGGCCAATCACCTCGATAATCGGGGGTGTACCGGCCTCGAATTTATAGGGCGCTTCCTTGTAAGTGGTGCGCTCGAAGCTCACGCTCTCGATCATATCGCCGCCACCTTGATAGGGCGGCATAGCGTTCAGCAGGTCATTTTTGCCATAGAGGACGCCAATTCCGGTTGGGCCATAGAGCTTATGCCCCGTGAAAACATAGAAATCACAGCCCAAATCCTGAACGTTGATAGAACTGTGGACAACTGCCTGCGAACCATCGATCAGAACTTTAATTTTTGGATTAAAACTCTTGGCTAGTGCATTGATTTGTTTAATAGGATTTATCGTTCCCAGAACATTGGAAATATGGACAAGACTAACCAGTTTGGTCCTTGGGGATAACAGGGATTGAAACTTATCCAGATTCAACTCCCCCGAATCATCCACAGGTACGATTTTGATAACGATACCGATCTGATCCCGCAGCAATTGCCAAGGCACGATATTGGCGTGATGCTCCATTTCGCTCAGGATGATTTCATCGCCGCTTTTGAGAAAATTGCGGCCCCAGCTTTGCGCCACCAGATTAATCGCCTCGGTGGCATTGCGAGTGAAGACGATCGTCTTTTCATTTTCGGCACCGATGAAGCGGGCAATTTTTGCGCGCACTTCTTCAAACCGCGCAGTGAGATCCTGCGAGAGATGATAAAGCCCGCGGTGAATATTGGCGTATTCACTTTCCATGAGCCGGCGCATGGCGTCGATCACGACTTGCGGTTTTTGGGCGCTGGCGGCGGTGTCGAGATAGACCAGATTCTTGCCGTTCATTTTGGTTTTCAAAATGGGAAAATCGGCGCGGTAGTTATGTTCTTTTTGAGCCAGTTTAAGCATAATTCACCATTGTCATCCCGACTGAAGCCACGCCAAGCGCGATAGCGCACAGGCGGGGTGAAGTGGAGGGACCTTCAATCGAAAGATTTAAGGTCCCTCGACTGCGCGCCTGCGGCGCTCCGCTCGGGATGACAATGAAGGAATTCATCTTAAAACCTTTCCTTCATCCAAACCTCAGCAATCTGTCTCACTTCGTTTTGCACAGCACTATCCACCAGTTTATCCACGATTTCATCCACAAAGGCCTGTAGCAATAAAAGCCGTGCCTCTTGCTCGCTCAGGCCACGGGAGCGCAGATAAAACAGCGGCTCTTCATCGAGCTGCCCGCTCGTTGCGCCGTGCGAGCATTTGACGTCATCGGCATAGATTTCGAGCTCCGGCTTGGTGTTCATCTCGGCGCGCTCCGCAAGTAAAATAGCGTTCGAGAGCTGATAGGCATCTGTCTTCTGTGCCGCCTGGTGCACATGCACCTTGCCTTGAAAGACGCCGTAGGCCGGCCCATCGATCAACGAGCGATAGAATTGGTTGGAGCTGCCGTGCGGTGCTTGATGCTCGATCAAAATCGTGGTGTCGCCCAGTTGCTTGCCTTGCAAA
>CAYGHZ010000349.1:0-1767 GCA_964349635.1 uncultured Candidatus Marinamargulisbacteria bacterium | reverse complement strand
CTGTAATTCTGCGGCTTTCAGCCATTCATTTAAACGCGCGGTGGGAATATATTTTTGCCACTGCTCATAAGTTTGTAGCGCAAAATCAATAGTTTTTTCGACATTATAACCATTTTTAGCTGAGATGCCGACAATCGCTGCTCCATCCAGTGAAGGTAGCAAAGATTGAAGTTGTTTTCTAACTTCACGCATAAAAACTTCTTTATCACCTGACACCGAATCGATTTTATTGATCGCAAAAACCAATCCGCGACCTTCTTTAATAATCTCGCCGGCGAGCGCCATATCTTGATGGTCAAGCAATGAATTAGCATCAATTAATAAAACCACCACTTGTGCAAACCTGATGGCTCTAAAGCTATCGAGGGTAGAAAGTTTTTCTAATTTCTGCGTAATATTAGATTTTTTTCTTATTCCGGCCGTATCAATAAAACGAATTTTTTGTCCTCTAAACTCATGCTCAATTGCAATCGCATCCCGCGTAATTCCAGCTTCTGGGCCGGTAATCAAACGATCTTGTCCTAAAATTTTATTTAGGAAAGTTGATTTCCCCGCATTAGGGCGGCCAACAATAGCAATTTGTAGCGGCGCTTTTTCATCATCTAATTCTTCTTCTGGTTCTGTCATGCTGAGCTCGTCGAAGCATGCTTCATATTTTTCAATTTCCGGCGCAATTTTTTCATAAATTTCACCAAATCCTAACTTATGTTCTGCTGAGATGGCTGTAGGCTTCCCAAAGCCAAGTCGATAATATTCATTATCAAAACTTGCCTCATTTAAATTCTCACATTTATTGGCCAGTAAAACTGTGGGCTTATTAAGTTTTTGTAACCATTTAGCAAAATAAACATCTTGTGTGGTCACGCCTGATTTAAAATCAACCACAAACAAACAAAGATCTGCGTCAGCCACCGCAATTTCGGTTTGTTCCACCATTCTTTTTTCTAGTGATTTATCGGTGATTTGATTTTCCAGTCCCGCGGTATCAATAGCGATAAACTCAAGCGGACCTAGCTTCGCCTTTGCTTCCTTACGGTCACGAGTAACCCCTGGCATATCATCAGTGATGGCAATTGATCTTCCGACTAAGCGGTTAAAAAGCGTCGATTTCCCAACATTAGGACGACCAATAATGGCAATTTTGAACATAGAAAAATTAATGCTTAAAGGGCTGAGCCTTTGATTCTAGTGGGGGAATTTATGTAAGTAAATTCATTTTATTAGGTTAAGAATTTTCCAAAATCACATCCTTAACTGCCAAAGCAATATCTTTTTGTCGCATAAAATGTTCTCCAATTAGGAAACAATTAATTCCGGTTTGTCTTAATAATTCAACATCTAGCGCATCTTTGATGCCACTTTCACTAACAATCACATAGTCTTGAGGCACTTGCTCGGATAAAAATAATGAAGTTTCCAAATTCACTTCCAGTGTTTTTAAATTGCGATTATTGATGCCGATCAACTTGCTTTGCAGCTTAGAGGCGCGCTGTAATTCAGCTTCATCATGAACTTCGATTAATACGGAAAGGCCAATATCAAAAGCGCATTGTTCTAGCTCGCGCAATTTCGCATCATCTAACATCGCCATAATTAACAAAATGCAATCAGCACCCAGCATTTTTGCTTCGTAAATTTGATAAGTATCAACTATAAAATCTTTGCGCAAAATCGGTAAATTAGAAATCGCGCGCACTTCGGATAAATATTGATTTTTGCCTTGAAAATATTTCTCATCTGTTAAAATTTAAAGGCAGGTTGCACCAG
>CAYGHZ010000348.1:1363-1794 GCA_964349635.1 uncultured Candidatus Marinamargulisbacteria bacterium | reverse complement strand
GTCTTCTTTGGGGCGCCTACCAGATCCACCGCAAATGGCATTACCACGTGGGAGCCCTTGCCGCAGTCGGTTTGGAAGGACATACGGTTTATCCTGTGATCGGCCTCGATTATGCGCCGGATAAAAAGTGGACATTTGTGGCGATCTTTCCCATGAATTACGCCATTCAATACCAAGCTGCGAAGTGGTGCCGCCTCTCCATCAAGGGACGCCCCCTCAAGGAGCGCTTCCGCGTCGGAAATCGTGAGCCGCAGCCGCGCTCTATCTTCAACTACTCATCGATCGGAACGGAATTCAACGTCTTTTTCGAAAAGAAAAACCGCCTTGAAGTCGAGCTTTACGGAGGCTACAACTTTGGCGGCAGTTTCTATATCAAGAATCAGCACGGCTCCAACGCTTACTACACCGATTTAGGCGGATCGCTCTACGGC
>CAYGHZ010000348.1:0-1353 GCA_964349635.1 uncultured Candidatus Marinamargulisbacteria bacterium | reverse complement strand
GTCTTGAGAGAATATTGCTGATTTCTTACGTCAAACTGGCGTCGTTTTAGTTCTCTACAGAAACAACCTTCACATCGAATTTCAGAGCGCGTCCGGCGAGGGGATGATTGAAATCCAAAACCGCTTTTTGGTCTCTAATTTGATGGACCCGAATCGGATAGACGCCCCCTGCAGGATCTTGCACGCCGAGCACCGCGCCCTCTTTTCGAAATTGCGCAGGGATCGTTTCGAGAGCCACTTCTTTAAAAGCCTCTTTGATGATCGGACCATACGCTTGTTCTGGCTTCAACATCACTTGTTTGCAATCACCGACGCGCAAACCAAGCAGAGCCTCTTCAAGCGCCGGAAACACTTGATGCGATCCCAAAACAAACACCAACGGATCTTCCCCAATATTGGTATCGACCTGTGTTCCATCATCCAAAAACACGGTGTATTCCAGAGCTACTTTATGGCCATTTTTGATCATGCTATCTCCCGACTTGTAAAAACTTCCTTATTTGAGATTCCCGAAATTGGAGTCAAGAAAAAGATTTTCGTTATACACAAACAATACTGCATGCAGTACAATCTCCGGCCACCCCTATTATTGGAGTTGTATATGAGAACGCTCATAACGGAGCCTCTTGCTCGTGGGCTGCGCGGATTTAGTGCATCGCTCTACGCTACAGAACGCCATCCATTGATTCAGCCTAGAACGAACGTTGTTTTCCACAGATTTTCTTCAGAGAACACTTATGGGTTATCTCACATCCCTGGTCTCTGGATTTCGCAAGTGCGCGATCGACGCGATGAATCGACTGATGAAAAAATACAAACGATTTTTCTGCACTTAGAAAAAGCATTACAAAGGTTGAAACTGTCAATGCGTAATGAAACGATCGGTGATCAGGGACAAGAACTCTATTGGATAACCAACTCATTTGGGAATATTGAGGCAGTGGCCTACGGTCGTGAATTCAATGGATGCGCCAACATATGTGTTTATAATGTATGCATCAATCCGAATCGCATCCCCGATTCATTTGAGAGGATCAATCGATCTCCGCTTGAAGGCTACGATAGCGCTCTGATTCGAGCAATCGTACGTTGCGCCCTCTCTATGAAGCTAGATAGTGTATGCATCACAGCTCCAGAGATTATGCACAGCGGCTACAAAAACCTCTTTTCCCAAGGAAACATTGAGATTGATGATTTTTGCAATAGTATATGCGAGCCTCCACAAACTTTATTGCATGCGATTCACGGCCAAATAGGCTTTGTTACATAATTCGTGCCGAAGAAACAAAAGAGAAACAATTTACCACGGAGAAAACTTACCGAAAATTCATTCTAAGTGATTGATAATTAATG
>CAYGHZ010000347.1:0-1818 GCA_964349635.1 uncultured Candidatus Marinamargulisbacteria bacterium | reverse complement strand
TTCAAATAGTCGGCTGCTTAAGGCAACATACGACCTGTCCGACAATACATCCTCCTCTTTGTCCGACCTGATTTTTGAAATTCGTTCCCCGAAGGGAGACGTTCTGTTCAGGCGGACCCAATCCGAACAATCGACCGGGCGGTTCTCTTTTGAGTGGACACCGTCTTCCAATACCCGATTTGCGGACGGAGCCTATACATTAACAATTTCCGGGCAAGATAAAGCTGGGAATGTTGCTCGACAAACCGAGACTTTTTATGTGGATCAAACGCCGCCGCAGATTCTCAAATTGAAATGGGATAAATCCGCTTATAATCGTCTCGACAGCTCGGCGTTTCTCATAGTAACCGCCAACGAAGTCTGCCGCGGCTTTTTGACGGTTAAAGAACCCGTCAGCGGCTTTACGCAAACCGTGTTGTTGAATAGCGCCGCTATGAATCTGGCGACAAAATCGTTCGCGATGGCCGGCGGATTCACGGTTTCCGCCAACGTACCCATTTCTTCGCCCGCATACCCGGACGGCGCATATAGCTATACTCTGACCGTTATTGACGAGGCCGGGAATGGCCGAATAGTGACCGGAAATTTGATTGTGGATAAAACGCCGCCGCAAGTTACACAATTTTCGGTAAACCCCATTATCCTTTCGTCTCAGTCACAATATAAAACAACGCTGAGGATCCTTTTGGAAGATTCTGCCAACGAGCTTCCCGCGACGTTAAACGTTTATGCAATGGATGCCAAGGATCCCTTGGAGTCGCTTCGTGTTTTCCTAAAGCCCGGGCAAGAAAATACCATCGATTATTATGCCGCTAAACTTCCGAAAGGTAGCTATCATTTCACGCTCTCAATGATGGATAAAAATGGCAACACCACTGAAGCCGGCATGGATTTTGCCAAAGACGGTACCGACCCGGTAATCAGCTCACCGGTTGACGGTGAAGCTGTGGATCACATCGCTATCTTCAAGGGCACCATTTCCGACCCGGACATGACAAACAATCGGCCCGTACAAAAATTTGTCCTGGGTTACAAGAAAGGCACCATGTCTTCTGTTACGCCGGAAGAATTTAGATCGTTTATAAACGATGAAAAAGTTCTATGGGCGCCACAGCGGCACCGGCGTGGCAATTTCACTCCCGGGCAAGTAAAGGACTATGAAGGCACGATAGAAATTCGCACAACGGACACCTTAGGGTATTTGAACGCTCTTTTATTGGAAGAAAATACGGACTATACGGTGGCGGTAGGCGTCATCGAAGAGGGACTGGGCGTGACCGCTGTTGCCAGCCGCGTTGTCCAGATCGACAACGCGTTGACGCCGGATCCGGCAATGCTCAAACAAAAATTGGGCAGCCTGGAACTGAAGCCGTTAGATGAAACCTACGCTTTGGGTGAGGTTGGCCAAAATGTACCGATTTCATTTCGACTGGTAGGCGGTCAGGCCAACGTCAATCTGGAATTGGTTAATGTGAAGACTCAAAAAGTGGTCTTTAATCGCCAATATGCCGGTCTAAAAGGCCCGCATTATGTCGGTGCTCCGGATTCTTTCGGATCAACGCCCGGCGTTTACCTCTACAAAGAGTCTTCTTCCACGTCCAATCGATGGGTACTTGTCGGTAAACCCGATACGCAAGCCCATGGTTTCCGAATCAAAATCACGGCCGTGGAAGGCCAGATTACAAACCTAAGTAAGGAGAAATTCGGAAGCGGCGACACCGGAAGTTTAGTAGCCAATGCTCTTCTTGACGCGTCGTTTACTACAGAACCACATGGCGACAAGCAACTTTCCTTTACCTCGACCGCCAAGAAATTGAT
>CAYGHZ010000346.1:0-1827 GCA_964349635.1 uncultured Candidatus Marinamargulisbacteria bacterium | reverse complement strand
GACCCTACCACCGTAAAGCATGTGTCGATTGTTTTGGCTTCGTGCTTATTCGGTCACTTAAAATTCTGCCAGGAATCAAGGCGGTACGCAGAAAATGCGCTTTTGTCGAAATTATAGTTTTAAATTAAACTAACAGCATAAAGTCAGCCTTAAACGGGGAGGCCTAACTATCGCCATTAAATATCTCAGATTGGGAATTTCGCATCGCTACGATGACGAGCTCAATCGTCGCATTATTCTAACCAACGAAGCCGTGTTGCTTTTTTCGTCTCTTGCAATTCCATTTTTTCCTGTTTTTTATTTTTCAGGTTTAAAGCTGCAAGCCTGGATGGTTATTCCGTCTGCCTTGACTCTGTACTTTGTCATCGCGCTAAACGGCTTGGGAAAGCATTCACTTTCGAGAGTTACTCTCGTTTGCGCTTCGGATGTTATCGGAATGTTCTACTCCTCTACCTTGGGGCCTCAAACCGGTATTCAAATCATGTATTTTCCTCTATTTTGCCTTCCTTTTGTATTATTTGGACGAGGGGAAGAACGACTTCAGCTCCTGACCACGGGATTTACCTCATTATGTTATCTGACTTTAGTAACAACTAACTTTTCCCTTTTTCCAAGAGCGGTTATTTCCGATATTTTTATGCCCATTATTTATGGAACTTCGGTCTTGGGGGCCGTTACCACCACGGTAATGTGCTTAAAGTTTTATCAAAAATTGAATGATCGGATTAAAAGGAAGCTGCGCCAATCCTACATAAGGATCAAAAACGCATATGATGAAATCACCCGCAACCTCGCCGCCGCCCAAAAGCTCAGCGGAGAGGCGTCATACGCAAGGGTGGCGAAGTCGGCGATGCACGAAGTCAAGCATCCGATGGGGATGATTCAGATCAGCGCGCAAATGGCGCTGGAACACACTGAAGATCGTGGCGCCTTAGAAGATTTTGCCCGGCTAACTATTCAAAACGTTCTTAACCTCAATCAGGTATTACATGCCATCCAGCACGGCCAAAACGACTCGCACGTCCGCGAAACATTTTCGACTCGGGACATGTTGCGTGAGGTATCGACGCTCAGCAAATCATTTTGCAAATTGCATGGGATCACGATTCATCTGGATCCGGAAAAAGAGGCTCCCGAAATTTATGGGCATCGAGCGATGATTTATCAGGCCCTAATTAATCTGGTCGTTAACGCCACGCAGTTTACGGACAGGGGTGGTAAGATTTTGCTTCAATCGGAAACGGGAGACGGCGTTGTTTCCATTATCGTCAAAGACACGGGCCGAGGGATTTCAAAGGAAAATATGACCCGGATTTTCGAACCCTATTTTACGACGCAGAGTAACGATAAGAACTTGGGACTGGGTTTATCCCTGGTTAGGCGCGTCATGGAGGATCATCATGGCGAAGTGGCGGTGGAATCGGAACTGGGAAAAGGAACCTTGTTCCGCTTGACATTCCCAGGGTTTAATTTGTAGTCCCGACGGGTATTTATTCGGGAGGGGAAACCTATGGCGGCAATCTCAGGCGTACCGTTATTACCATCGAAAAAAAGCCTTTCGCCTGTCGATAAGAGTCCGAGCGTTAAGACTAAGTCTCCCTCCGAGGGATCTTCGCCTATTCTCTCCTCACGACCCTTTATTAGTCGCATCCCAGCTTCCGCTGCGGGTAACCGATTTGTAGTGATGCCGGACCCAAAAAAAGCGCCGGCGTTGGTTGATCAGCTTCGGAGAGAAACCAAAGATTCTGTTTTATATGTCGAATCTCTTCGCTCCCTGACTGACCAACTGCATGCCGTGCGCGTCAAAGAAGACGGTCATCCCGAGGT
>CAYGHZ010000345.1:0-1844 GCA_964349635.1 uncultured Candidatus Marinamargulisbacteria bacterium | reverse complement strand
TATCCATTGGAAACAACAAGTATTTTCATTTTAAGAGTTTAGTCACCGCATCCAGTAGATTGGTTTCCAATAAGATTCCGGTGACCCCGGCATTGTTTCCGGCTTCCGCGTCGATGGGTTTGTCGCCGATCATATAGGAATGTTTCGGATCGATAGTGTGTTCCGAGATTGCTTGTACCAGCATACCAGGTTTTGGTTTGCGACAGTTGCAGTCGTCGTCCGGCATATGCGGGCAAAAATAAGTGGCGTCGATGCGAATGCCGTCTTGTTTTAAAAGATCGAAGAGTTTTTGCTGGACGTTGTAAAAATCCGCTTCGGTAAAATAGCCTCGACCGATGCCGGATTGATTGGTGATAATAATCAAAAGATAACCGGCGGCTTGCAATTTATGCAGCGCTGGGATGACCGTGGGCATCAGCTCCACGCCCTCAGGATTTGAGAGATAATTTTTTTCCACGATTAGCGTGCCATCGCGGTCCAGGAACACGGCTTTACGGGGTGACATTGAAATTAAAATACTATAGAATGACCCTAATCCCAACCATGATGGACCTCAAAGAAATCAAGCGTTTAATTCAAATGGTCGAAGAAGCGCAAATCACCCATTTTAGCGTTGAAAATAATGGCGTGAAAGTGGAGATCAAAAAAGAATTTTCTTCGCCGGTCGTTGCACATGTGATGGCTCCCGTCGCGGTTGCAGCCCCTGTTGCTCCGGTGGTTGTCCCTGAAAAAAAAGACGATAAATCCGTGGCGATTAAAGCCCAAATGGTGGGAACGTTTTACGCGTCTCCTAACCCCGATGCCGAAAATTATGTAAAAGTGGGCGATAAAGTAAAAAAGGGCCAGGTCGTCTGTATCATCGAGGCCATGAAATTGTTTAACGAAATCGAATCGGATTATTCCGGCACCATTGTTGAAATTTGCGTTGAAAACGGATCGCCGGTCGAATATGGCAAAGAACTCTTTCGCGTTCGCGTGGAATGACGCCACAGCAAAAACGCTGGCGTATTTATCCCGGCCAGCCCGCGCTTAGCCAGAAATTAGCGGCGCATCTCAGCCTCACGCCGGTCATATCCCAAATCTTATTAAATCGCGGTATTAAATCTTTAACGGAAGCGAAGCAATTTTTGTCGCCGGATTACCGACAACCCGCGACGTTTCCCGAGACGTGGCTCGATCAGGCCATCGAATTAATCGAAAGCGCTATTCGGGAAAACAAGAAAATTTTGGTTTACGGCGACTATGATGTGGATGGTATTACATCAACTGCGATTATCGTCTCGGCGTTGCGTAGTTTTGGTGGCAAGGTCAGTTATCATATCCCCAACCGGTTCACCGATGGCTATGGCTTGAATGCCTCGATCGTAAAGCGGTTGATCGAGGATGATATTGAGTTATTAATTACGTTGGATTGCGGCATCTCCAATTTTGAAGAAATTCGGCAAATTAAATCAGCGACTCGCGCGAAGGTCATTACGCTCGATCATCACACGGTTCCTGACCGGGTTCCCGCAACGGATGTGATTATTAATCCCAAAGCGCTCGATCCGAATCATCCGTTTTATACGCTGTGTACCGCAGGGATTTCTTATAATTTTATTGAGTATTATTGCCGCTCCCAAAACAAACCGTTGGATCCCGAGAGTTTTTTGGATTTGGCCGCTCTGGGTACGATTGCCGATGTGGCGCCGTTACTAAGTGAGAATCGGTGGCTGGTTTATCGCGGCCTGCAACTGTTGTCGCAAAAAAGCCGCCTTGGAATCCGAGCGTTATTAGAGGTTGCGAAGTATGAAAAGCCGGATGTGTTTTTTCTACTTTTTTCTGATATTTTTCCGGTCATATTA
>CAYGHZ010000344.1:1298-1846 GCA_964349635.1 uncultured Candidatus Marinamargulisbacteria bacterium | reverse complement strand
CCCCACCATGACGCCGTCTAGATTACCGATCATCCGCAGTGCATCCTCAGCTGATGCAATATCGCCATTGCCGATGACCGGTACGTTCACTTCTTTTTTAAGAGCATAGATCGGCTCCCAGTCGGCCTTGCCTGTGAATTTATCGCAATATCGACGACCGTGAATAGACAGTGCTTTCGCGCCAGCATTCACGAGTGCTTTGCAGAAAGGAATGAGATTTTCACGGCTATCCCACCCCAGACGCGTTTTCACGCTCACCGGAATACTGACTGCTTTCGTCGCAGCGGCGACAAGCTCAGCAGCAAGTATCGGATTTCGCATGAGCGCGGAGCCGTAACATGAGGAAACGATCTTCGCCGCCGGGCAGCCCATGTTGATATCAATGCCATCCGCGCCAGTCTGCTCTATGACTTTGCACGCTTCTAAGAATTTTTGCGGATCAGACCCAAAAATCTGGACGATGAATGGCCGCTCGATCGCGGGATCAAACTCCAACATCTTGAGCGTACGCTCGGCTCCGTATGAAATAGCATTAGTGCTGAGAAATT
>CAYGHZ010000344.1:0-1288 GCA_964349635.1 uncultured Candidatus Marinamargulisbacteria bacterium | reverse complement strand
CAACTTTCTTGATGAGCTGACGGTACGACGCATCGGTCACACCCGCCATAGGGGCAAGTGCGACGATTGGCCGACCGAAGGTGGTAGCCCAAGAAAATGCCATAGGACTTTTGAGTATAACATTTTTTATGGAATGACGATGTTTACTTTCGATGCAGACAGAGCGCATACTGGCTCCCATGATGGAGACTCTCCAACGTCTGCTGATCTCCGTGGCGTATGCACAGCCTGCAAATCTCAGTCCGGAAACAGATGCGTGCGGGAAAATTGGCGGTGTGATAGGAATTTTCCACGATGGTGGCCGTAGCAGTCGTCCCGGCACCGGTTTTACATGTATCGCCGAGTACATCTCCAACCTCACATTCGTCGTCATTGCCTTTGCAGCGTCTATTTCTTTGATCATGCTCATGATCAACGGTTTCCGGTACATGATCGGCCCGACGATCCCCGGCGGAAGTTCAGACCAAGCCAAAAAAGGCATCACGATGGCACTCGTTGGCCTCGCGGTCTCGCTGCTCACCTACATTATTCTTGATACTATTGTTTCCAGCGTTACCCAATAACTCTATGCCTAAGAAAAATTCCACCGCCGACAGCTTCAAGTCGATCCAGATCCTGAGTGCCAAAGCGCAATCACTCTGGACGAAAGCAAAATCCCGGATGCATAACCAAGAAGAAGGAAAATCCGCAAAGTCAGTACTGCCACCTGAACAGAGAACGCAAGCTGCCACACAGTTCGATCTCTCGATAAAAACGATTGCCAAGGCCACAGTCATCATTTTACTGATATGGTACGCAGCAAAAACCCTGCTCATTATCAGAGGCGCGCTGCTCGTCCTCTTTTTGGCGTTCTTCATTTCCATTGTCATCGATACCAATGTCCGATGGCTGGAACGACGACACATCCCCCGTGGTGTAGCTGTGCTGCTGCTGTATCTCATCTTTATCGCCACTGCAGCCTTTTTGCTTGCCTCCCTCATTCCTATCGTCGCGTCGCAGTTGCAAGATATCGCACGCTACGTGAATACGTCCGCCGATGCCTTCCTGATCAATCCGAATGTTCACTTCACGTTTCTGTCAGATAGTATGAATGAGCGTCTCACGGTCATGACGCAGGACGCCCTACAGCAAATGGGTATCAAAGATCGTGCGTCAGCATTGTTCCGATTCGGCCAAGATCTGTCCGCTGTAGCACAGTCTTCGCTTGGGTTTGCCATACAGATTGCAGGCTCCGTATTTAACTTCTTCGTGAATTTCATTCTGATTCTGGTCCTCGCATTTTTCATCC
>CAYGHZ010000343.1:0-1864 GCA_964349635.1 uncultured Candidatus Marinamargulisbacteria bacterium | reverse complement strand
CAATAGGGTCTTCGATAGTAATAATATGGTCCGTGCGCGTGTGGTTTATCTCGTCCACTAAAGCGGCGAGTGTGGTTGACTTGCCATGACCTGCAGGACCAACGACTAAAATAAATCCCTGCGAGAGTTTTGTAAGGTCATGAATAATGGGCGGCAGGTTAAGCTCCTCGACCGTGCGCACTTTTACGGGAATTAAACGGAGCGCCGCCGCCGCAAACCCCTTTTGCATAAAAACATTCACGCGAAACCGCGCTTTGTCCTCGAGCGAATAAGACAAGTCCAATTCTTTCTTTTCGGCAAATACTTTCTTTTGCGCATCGTTCAAAAGCGCGTCCACGAGACCGGCCGCGATTTCGGGCGTGACGATCTGCTCACCAGTGAGCGGAATAAGGGCGCCGTCCAAACGCAACGTCGGCGGCTGGCCCACACCGATATGTAAATCGCTCGCCGCCTGGCGCGCAGTCGCGAGCAACAACTCCGTAAGTTTTTGCTGATAGTCCATTACAAAAAGTATAGCATTTTAATTTGACCCCTCGCTTGTTTCGCGAAGTACTTCCTCCACGCCTACTAATCCTTGCACGGCTTTTAAGAGGCCATCTTGCCGCAAGGTAAGCATGCCTTGCTTTTTTGCCTCTTCCGCGACCTTAGAAGCAGTCGGGCCCGCAGTCACAATATCCGCTAAGCTATGCGTCATTTCTAAAATTTCGAAAATCGCTACGCGGCCGACAATCCCCTTATTACGGCATACTTTACAACCCGGCGCCTTCCACACTTCGTACGGACCTTTTTTATCCTGAGTCGCATCGAAGGACTGCAAAGCGCCGATTTCTTTTTCTAATAATTCTATAATTTCTGCCGATGGCTTTTCGGACTTTTTGCACGCGTCGCACAACTTTCCCACCAGTCGTTGAGAAACCATCAAATTCAATGCCGATGGCAAAAGAAAACTGTCCACGCCCATATCAATAAGCCGCGGAATAACGCCCGCGGCATCGTTCGTGTGTATTGTGGACAAAACGACATGGCCGGTAAGCGCGGCGTGCACCGCAAGCTCCGCCGTTTCCTTATCACGAATTTCGCCAACCATGATAACATCCGGATCCTGCCGCAAAATTTCGCGAAGACCCGAGGCAAAATCATAACCAATTTCTGGCCGCACCTGCGACTGATTTACGCCGTCCATGGTGTATTCCACCGGATCTTCCAAACTCACCACATTAACGCCGTCGGTATTAAGTCCACGCATTAAGGCATAGAGCGTTGTTGTTTTTCCCGACCCGGTAGGGCCACTTATTAAAATCATGCCGAAGGGTTTTGTAAGCGCGGCACGTACCGCCTTTTCGTTATGACCCTGCAGGCCCAAATCTTCCAACTTTTTTAAGCCCGTCTGCGGATCAAGCACGCGGATGGCAATTTTTTCGCCTGCGGGCGTTGGGAAGGTAGACACACGATAATCAATATCGCGCCCGAACAAGACCGTGCGAAAACGCCCGTCCTGCGGCATACGAGTTTCATCAATTTTTAAATTAGCCAAAATCTTCACGCGCGAAATAATTGGCTGGTGTAAATCGAGTGGCATGGTTGCCGCCTCCTGCAAAATGCCATCCAAACGCAGGCGGATACGCAGCCGGTCACGCTGGGGTTCTATATGAATATCCGAAGCACCAGAACTGACCGCCTCCTTAAGCGTCGAGGAAACAATTTTGATAACCGGCGCGTCTTCATTTACCGCCACCGCCTCTTCATGTTCTAATTTTGTATGTTCTAATACTTTAATCGCCCGCACCAGCGCCACGCCGCCGCCCGGCACAATACCTTCTTCCACGGCAGCTTTGGTGGCACCGACTGCGTCTTCAATTCTATG
>CAYGHZ010000342.1:0-1868 GCA_964349635.1 uncultured Candidatus Marinamargulisbacteria bacterium | reverse complement strand
GCCTTTTCAGGCACTCGTCTTAATTTCGGCGCCTTATGCTTTCTCTTCCTAGGTTTCTTTCTATTTTCAATTCGGGTATGGTTGAAAAATTTCAATTATCTTCGACGAGGTGAGTATTTTGAAAAAAATGAATCTGAATACAACAAAAATCTAAGAGAATTTTCCGTCTCCTACTTACTCAACTATCCAGTACTGTTTTCGATCTTGTTCGGGCTTTCCTTTTTTTTAACTTCTCAGGCTATTTTTTCGGGCCTGACAGGCGCAGATCTCTACCTCAATTTTCTGCTCGGATGGTCTGCCGATTCGTTGTGGAACGATGGTCAGCCGTTTGAAAAACTATCTCGATTTTGGAAAGCCTAGTCGGCTCCGTTTTTTATGAGAGATGCAGAGACTAACCTGATCGCTCTTCACTATCCTTCGTGATAAGCCGGGCATCAACCCAACTCCGATCCGCATCGATCTCAACGACTTTCTTGCGCGAAGTTACACCTCGCTTAATTACAATCTTCGATTTTGCGATCCCTAAAAGCTTCGCCAGAAATTTGATTAATGCGGCATTCGCCTTTCCATCCACCGGCGGCGCGGTCAGTCGAACAATTAGCCCTGCCGGCGTACGCTCAAGCGCATTGCGGCGCTGGTTGGGTTTAACGGTGAGGGCTACATCCACCGCGCGTCGTTTTCCCGTACGTCCTTGGCGCGAAATGTGGATTTGGGTTTTGGAGTTGGCATTTCTTACTCCTTTTTCTCCGCTAAAACTTTCACCCGCTCCAAAGCTTTGGGAAATATGACCTTAAAGTTTTCAATTTGTTCGGGCGGGACGTCGATATCAACAGTCAAAATAGTATCGCCATCTTTTTCCGCAAGCGAATAACTCTCCGCTCCGCCAGCCCACTCTTTTTACCGGTCCAAAGTGAGTCCTTAAATTGGTTGTCTTGTTTCTTCCCGTCAGATTTGTAATAACCTAAATCCATGAGCGCCATTTCACCGAACTGGTATTTTCCCAAGTACCCATATCGATTTACAATATCGTATTTTCCACCCGACTCACTTCCAGATAATGCTTCTAAAAACGCTTCGTAAGACTTTTTCATTGAAATCCTCCAAACTCATTTTTAAAAGGGACGCTATGATCAAAATCATACTTCCCATTCTTCCAATAGCAATAGTGAAGCATGGGCTTATTAAAATCCCCCGGATCACCGCCTAAAAAAACAATATCCCGATACCCATCGTGTTTTGTATTCAAAACCACCATTTCTCCGAAGGTGAGCGAAGGCCAAACATTGGGCTGATTTATCCATCCGTCTTTTTGAGAAATATACACCTCTGTTGTATATCCATGGCTTCCGCCAAATAGGGTACCTGCAACATACACAAGCACATCCTTAACCCCGTCCTGATTGAGATCAATTTTATCTACGCCGATTTCGACTCCCGCTTTAGAAAGCTTAATCAAATCTCTCCATTCTTTATCAAGATGCGTTCTGAATAAAGAGATGTCTTCTGGATATTTTGTGCTTGAAAATTCGATTTTTTCGTAGGATTTTGTTGAGAATAGTTTTATTGAAATCAAAGCAAAAAAAACAAACAAGGCCACACCGATCGAAAGGATTTTGTAAGATTTACTTCCGAAGAAAATAGCCACAAATCCAGTTTAAATTTCGGGGTACTTTTAGTCAACTTTCGTCGCTTGCGACCCATCGACATTTCCGGAAAATTGAATTGGACGAAAAATAGGCGCGGAGAGGGTGGGATTCACCCTCCGCTTCACCGCGGGTATAAACTTCGAACCTTTTATTTGATGCCACATTCGTGGCGGCACGGTGTCCGCGCAGTTACACACAATATACCTTTCTAAGGGTAGATCG
>CAYGHZ010000341.1:0-1880 GCA_964349635.1 uncultured Candidatus Marinamargulisbacteria bacterium | reverse complement strand
AGTGCTAAGTTAAAATCGGGACAAAAATTAATGGACTAACCTATTGAATATCTCTTTCCAATCTGATAAATTAAGCCATAACCGTCATTGCCGATGTAGCTCAGTGGCAGAGCGGCAATTTCGTAAATTGCAAGTCGGAGGTTCGATTCCTCTCATCGGCTCCATGAACCATACGCTCCGCTCAGGTACATGGCAGGCCATTTACTAGCCTATCCGCTCGAGTATATGACAAGCCATGGTAAAGTTATGCGGGGTAACAAAGAACTAGTCACTAGCTGCTAGCGACCAGAAAACCAGCGCCTATGATCCACTACCTCTTTAAATCAATCTATCGGTTACCAATCTTAGGGCTTATTCTCGGTGTGATTGGTATTTGGGTCCTTTGGCTTAAAACTGAACAACTGACCAACGTCTCGCTGGTCATCCTTACTTCTGGCATTACCGTACTAAATATCATACTTGGTTATTTCTCATTCTCTCGAAGTAAATATATTGCGAATACCATCTTCCTTTTTAGCTATGGCATTCTCCTCCTGCTTGTCTATAGTATATATATAGCAACAAGAGGAATATATTGATGTCGCACAAGCGCACAGTCTTTCAGCGGTTTCTAGAGATCCTTCCTGGTTTTCTTGCTTGGTCAGCCCTCGTTTCACCCATGCTGCTTTCCCATACCATACCTGGTGTAGTCGTCGCCTATGTCATTCTCTTTGACCTCTACTGGCTCTATAAGGCGGTCATTATGACCGTACATCTTATTTTAGGGTACAGGCAGCACAAACAAGCTATGGCAATGCATTGGCTTACCAAGGCTAAGCGGTCAGATGGGTTTAGTACGCTTTATCATGCGGTTATTGTCGCTACTTATAAAGAAGAATTGGCTATCTTGCGTTCAACCTTTCAAGCCTTGGCTGACTCGGACTATCCAAGAAAAAAATTAATCGTTGTTTTAGCAACTGAGGAGAGAGATAAAGAACTGGCAACGGCAAATGCAAAAGCCCTTGAACGAGAATTTGGTGATCACTTCGGACACTTTCTCGTGACGCAGCATCCGGGGGATATCGAGGGCGAAGTCAGAGGGAAGGGTGGCAACATCACATTTGCGGCCCGTATTTTGCAGAAAAAACTTGATGACTGGAAGATTGGTTATGAACAGGTGGTAGTCACCACCCTCGATGCAGATAACCGAGTCGACAAACAATACTTTGGAGAACTCACGACGAAATATTTGAGTCACCCCGACCCAGTTCACGTTAGCTTTCAGCCCATCCCAATGTTCTTCAATAACATTTGGGAGGCGTCGGTTCCGAGTCGATTACTTGCCCACGGTACCATGTTTTGGGTTATGATTGAGTCAACCCGACCGTGGCGTTTGCGGAACTTTTCCAGCCACAGCCAAAGTATGAAAGCCTTAGTCGATATCGACTTCTGGTCAACTAGAACTATTGTTGAAGACGGTCATCAGTATTGGCGCAGTTACTTTGCCTATAACGGTAACTATTCGGTAGAGCCATTATTTATACCTATTTACCAAGATGCCGTAGTCGCCGGAAACTTCAAAGAAAGTGTTAGAGAGCTTTATCTGCAACGCCGGCGGTGGACGTGGGGCGTGTCGGATATCCCATATATTATTGAAAATTGCTTAAAGAATACCTCTGTACCATTTTTCGATAAATGGTCAAAGGCCTTTCGGGCCTTCGAGGCTCATTTCTCCTGGGCCACCCAATCGCTTTACATTATGGCTGCAGGTTGGCTGCCGATCATCTTAAATGATGCCTTTCGGGACACGGTGATCGCCTATAACTTTCCGATTGTTGCCTCCCGACTCATGCAGATGGCTATGATTGCTATGATTACTAACCTTACGATTGGTACGCTAC
>CAYGHZ010000340.1:371-1883 GCA_964349635.1 uncultured Candidatus Marinamargulisbacteria bacterium | reverse complement strand
CGGTAGCACCGGCGCCGGTGACAGGTGTAGCGGCAGGAGGAACAATCGTCGCGCCATAAATGCCATGAGATAATGCTCTTATGGCTTCCACTCTCATAATTTTAGACCGCATCCATCTTCGACACGTTAATTTAAGTACCGTCGTTGGGGTCTATCCTCATGAACGTCTTGCGCCGCGCGAAGTTATCGCCAACGTGACGCTGGACGTGCATTTGGGCAAGGTGTTTCACACCGATAATTTGGCCGACACGGTGGATTATCAGGCCGTGGTGGAACGCATGCGCGCCGTCGCCTCCGAATCGTCATTTAATTTGATCGAAAATCTGGCCAACAAGATCATCGAAACCATCATGGCCGAATTTTCGGTGTACCGGGTCAAAATTTCGTTGGATAAGCCGGGCGCCGTTGAGCACTGTCAGTCGGTGGCGTTTGAGATGGAACGCGTCGGTGACTGACGGGTCACTGGCTGTTGCTGAAACTTTTTATTCGTTACAGGGCGAAGGCCCGACTGTTGGACGACCGGCAGTATTTGTTCGTTTGAAAGGCTGCAATTTAACCTGCGGCGGATTAAATACGGTCAAAACCAAAACGCCGGATAACGGCGCCACCTGGCGATGCGACACGATCGAAGTCTGGCTGAAAGGCGAGCGCATGACCTATGCCGATATTATTGCGCCCTGGAAAACTCAAATTCAAAACGGCGCACATATCGTGATCACCGGCGGCGAGCCGTTGCTGCAGGACAACGACCTTGTGGGTTTTTGCAAATTGTTGAAAAAAAATTATATTGAAATAGAAACCAATGCGACCCTGATTCCATCTGCGGCTCTGGATCGTCATATCACGCAATATAATGTCAGCCCCAAGCTGAAAAATAGCGGCATGCCGGCGGATCGGCGGATCGTGCACGGCGCGTTAAAATGGCATTGCGACAATCCCAAAAGCGTTTTTAAATTTGTGGTGTCGCGGCCTGAGGATCTGGAAGAAATTCAGTCGATGGTTCAGGTTCCGCCCACCCGCATTTTTTTGATGCCCGCCGCGCAAGGCCGCCAAGAGCTGCGCGCCAATTTGCCTCGGGTGGCGCAATGGGCCAAAGAGCGGGGATATAGTTTATCGAATCGGCTGCACTTGGAGCTTTGGGATCGGGCTACGGGGGTATAACTCTGAAAAAAATCATTGCATTTGATCCAAGTAAAGAATGCTTTGCCATCCAAGCCCACTACCTGCTAACCAACCGCTGCGACGGGCTTAAAACTATGCTCCCGGACATCGTGGAACTCAAAACCCATTGTCGCCTGGGCCATCCCACTTTTTTTGATCCCGGATTTCTTCAGACACACTATTCCAAATCCGAATCGTGTTCCCATGGGAGACGCTTTTCTACCAAAACTCCTTTTTCCACGGCCGTCGCGATCGAGGCTAACGACGCCTCTTTTTATCGCGCGATGGCCGCGTTAAAAAATCCGGATGATCGAAACGTCGAGCCCCATTGTTTTGGCGTCGTGCGATCCG
>CAYGHZ010000340.1:0-361 GCA_964349635.1 uncultured Candidatus Marinamargulisbacteria bacterium | reverse complement strand
AATCTTTTACCCTCGAGCGACGAATCGGGATTTCGGGGCTGGAATTGTTCGGCACAACCATTTGACCGTAAAGCCGACTTTGACGATGCATTAGATCAACTGCATTCCAATACCTTCAGGAAAGCCGGATATCAGTTTGTTCAGCTTATTTTTTTTACTTAAGCAGATCTTCGTATATCTTTAAGTATTTCTGAATTTCAGCTCGAAGCCCGGACGAGTATTGTTGTTGAACGGGATGTGAATCAAGATATTGAGAGATCCGCTTCATAACGTCTTTCTTAGCCTCGGTGGGAATCTGACGTATTCCTTCAGCCTTCGATCCGTCTTTTCCCGTCGCCTGACCGGCAAGCATGAGCACAAA
>CAYGHZ010000339.1:0-1936 GCA_964349635.1 uncultured Candidatus Marinamargulisbacteria bacterium | reverse complement strand
GCCGGACGGGCGGCAAAAGAAAATGTCATCGGATGTAAGCATTTGTCAGCCATTTTTTCCCAACTCCGGCGCGGCGAAATATAAATAAATCATTTTACCATAGACACTTATAGCGCCGACGCCGGCCGCGCTGCCCAGCGCCCATATGTAACATAAAAACCTAGACTATCGGAATATAATCCAATGCGCGGCGGGAGTCAAGGCCGGAATCACGCGGCCACGGGCGGCCGTCATCGGGTCGCGAACGCCGCTGGCGCCGACGGCCGCGCCGTGCTAGGTTACATGTAACCGTATGTCGGTTACATGTAACTTGCGAGGGAGCACGCCATGGCGGGCGCCACGCGGCCGAAGCCGTCCCGGGACAAGGTGCGCAAGCACCGCGCGCGGCTGCGCCGGCGCGGCCTCAGGCCGATCCAGATTTGGGTGGCGGACGTGCGCGCGCCCGGCTTCGCGGCCAAGGCGCATCGGCAGTCGCTGGCCGTCGCCCGCGGCCCGCGCGCGGCCGACGATCAGGCGTTCATCGACGCCGTCTCCGACCGCGGCGACGAATGAAGCGGGGCGAGGTGTGGACCGTCGCCGGCGGCCAGGACTACGCCGGCAAGCCGCGCCCCGCCGTCATCGTGCAGGACGACCGCTTCGACGCCACCGCGTCGATCACCGTCTGCGCCTTCACCACCGATCCGACCGAGGCGCCGCTGTTCCGGCTTTCGGTCGAGCCGAGCGAGCGGAACGGCTTGCGCGCGCCCAGCCGGCTGATGGTCGACAAGATCACCACCGTGCCGAAAGCCAGGCTGGGCCGCCACCTCGGCCGCCTTGACGACGCCGACATGGCGCGGCTCAACCGCGCGGTGGTGGTGTTTTTGGGTATCGCGGGGCGGGGGCCAAGAGTAGACGGAGTGAACGCGGTAGTCAGGTGAACGCGGTAGTCAGGTGGTAGTCGCACTTCCTCAAAATAGAGAACGAAGCACGGCACCAGGAAGGAATCGTAATCGGCGATGATTACTTTTCGGTTCGAAGCCCGCGAAAAGAGATAAGACCTCTAAAGCAGACGATCAACCTTACCGGCGATAGGCGCTGAATGCGAAAACGGCGGGAAACATTCGATTTAAATTTAGCTTGAGATCATTTCAGGGGAACAACCGGATAGGCTCTTGGAGCCCCGCCACCGTCAAAACAGGAAAAAGTCACTTTTTGTCCTTCTTTCGGCTTAAATCCATAATAACTATCCCTGTGAAAAAATACGCCATTCGGAAATCCATCAGCGGCAATGAATCCAAATGCTCCTTGGTCTCGACCGTACCTGCTTATGGTGCCGAGATGACGTGGTTGAATTGAATAACAAAGCTCCCCGCATTTGAGAACAAGTTCATCGGCTGATGGGCGAGATGTAGGCTTTGGATTGAGACAGGATGAAACCAATTCCCACAATTGGTCGACAAATGGACCGAACTGAATATGATTCCCATAAACCGTTGGCTTATTCGGCAATTTACCGCCAACAATTTTTGAAACGGCTGGTAGACCAGCGCCAAACGGTTTTTCGCCGGACATTAGTTCATAGAGTATCGCTCCTGCAGACCATACATCAGCCATTTTGTCCGCTTTTTTTGGAGTGCTGATGACCTCTGGTGCCATGTAAGGCAATGCACCAACGAGCGTTGCCGATGTCGTAATTGATTTGTCGATTCCTTGTTCAATTATCTTCACGGACCTGACCAAGGGCTGTGCCGATAGCACAATCGACGCGCGGTAATTCCAGTACCGCTTTTGTGACGGTGCCAACGCTCAAAAACTCGTAAAGGCTCTCAAAAAACTGCTGCGATACGCTCATGGGCCATGAAGGTTGCTTTGATTAATCACGAGGTTGCAACGTAGAGATCCTATTGCTGTGAAACAATCTCTACTATTCCGGCAGCGGCTCGTCCTCGGGCGCGCC
>CAYGHZ010000338.1:0-1939 GCA_964349635.1 uncultured Candidatus Marinamargulisbacteria bacterium | reverse complement strand
AGGCTGGATTTCGGTCAATGGGAACGTCGTCACCGAAATGGGATTCAAAATTGACCCGGACAAAGATGTCGTGGAACTGGCCAAGGAAGTTCAGGAGATCAAAAAGAAATATACGTATTTGGCCTTTTATAAACCACGCGGCATCGTCACCAACTGCCCCCAAGACGACGAAAAAGAAATTCGCGACTTGTTACCTCCGGAACTCAAACATCTCAGCAGCATCGGGCGCTTGGACAAAGAATCCGAGGGCCTTATTTTATTGACCGACGACGGGGTATTTGCCAAATCGATGTTAGACTCCGATCGACCCCACCGCAGAGACTATGTCGTGCGTATTGACCAGCCACTGACGCCGGAGCAAAAAATTCAATTGGAAAGGGGCGTATTTGTATTGGGAAAACGAACCAAACCCGCCGAGGTTCGAATCATCGAACCCACCCTCTTCCAAATCACCTTAACTGAAGGCAAAAACCGGCAAATTCGCCGAATGCTGGAATCGATTGATCGACGCGTGTTTTATCTCAAGCGGATTCAGTTTGGGTCTGTGACGTTGGGCGATTTGCGACCCGGACAGTACCGAGCCATACCACCTATTGCTTCTTCAAGATAAAGGTTCCCGAACCAGACGAACCTGAAAACGTACCCGTTACGGTCCCGTTCGATTTGGCAATCACGTTAACAAGGGCGTTATCCGGCGTCGCGGTGCCCGTTCCCGTGTAGGCGGTCGTCATTTGCCCGGTAATGGTTCCTGACTGACCACCGGTATAAGTTCCGGAAAATGCGCCGGTCGAGCTTACGGTAACTGTGATACTGGCCCCGCTTCCCTGGTTATCCGGAGTCGCAGTGCCAGTGTAAGTACCGGCAATACACTCTTTCCAGATGCCGGTTTTTAGACGCGATTGCGCGTTGGCGGTGGAAACCAACGACACGCCAAGGCTGCTCAACAGCGTGGTCAACGTAGCGTCGCTGGCAAATGCGCTGATCGTCTTTGAAAAATCGAGGGCAATGTTGGCCATCGCTGTCCGCACAGTCGCCGGAATGACGATAATCGTTCCGCTGCCGGCGTTGCTGTCCAGGGCTTGAAGCAATCGGGCGATGTTGGTTACCTTGTCATTGGTTTCGTCGGTGGCGCCGGAGACCAAATCGATAACCGTGATCTTGCTTTGTGCGGCCATGCTCCCCAGGGTCGTGTTTCCGATCGAAAAGGTCACCGTTTCGCCGGGCTTGAAAGAAAACTTGCCGGCCGAATCAGTTAATCCGGTTTGCGTGGCAGTCGCATAATAAACTCCTTGTACCGGCGCATCCACAAACGTACCTGTCGACGAGTCTGCGGTTGAAATCTTCAAGGCTGCGCAGGCTGTTAGGAGCAGTGGAAGAAGGCATACAAACCATCGTTCGATTCGCATGGTTTTTATCGTTCCCATTATTTGGCATTTCTAAACATTTACGCAATGATGCAACAAGAGTCCGGGACGTGCTTTCCATTGTCAAAAAGGCTTCTCTGAAAATATCCGTATCCGGAATTCAATTTGCCCCATCCGTGATACACATCGTTTGAAAACTGCCCCGAGTACTTGATCACCAGCTTTGTCTTAAGAGGCACCACCCCTGTTGAATTCTGTGCAGCCTCTTCAGGATTATAATATTCGATACCATGACCATGTCTCACGGCTGTCCGAAGACCCTCTGCTGCTTTTACGCGAAACTGCCCGAAATATATTACGTTTCCCGATTGTGAAATCAATGACGCATTCCCCATCACCTCTTCTCCCCGGAATAACCCTACTATTTTTGTACCATTTGAGGCGAAGTACTCGCCCCGCCACAACCTTTTATTTCCATCCATCCCAACAAGCTCACCGTCCATGCGTAACGACTGGTCTGAACGAAATACCTGGAAACGGAGAGAAATAATTTTTTTCATCGCAAACATTTTAGT
>CAYGHZ010000337.1:0-1946 GCA_964349635.1 uncultured Candidatus Marinamargulisbacteria bacterium | reverse complement strand
GTCCGCGAAGAAGCAAAAGGTCTGGGCCTGGCGTTTGACCGCGATAGCCTAACCGCGACCGGCAATAAATTAAAAGAAAAATTCGGCGACGATATCTTGGCCCGCCGCGCGTTTGACCGCCGGACGCAACCGAACACCGTTTTCGACAGCATCCGAAACGTCGCCGAAGTCGATTATCTGCGGGAACGCGGCGTAAAATTGGTCGGCATCGATGCCCCGATGGAATTGCGTTACGAGCGCATCCAGGCCCGCCAAAAAACCACGGACAATGTGGATTTTGAAACGTTTAAGAAACAATGCGAACGCGAATACACGGGCGAAAGCAGTGGCCAAAATATTAAGGAAGCGCTTGAGCATTGCAACATCGTGATTAATAACGATGGAACAATGCAGGCGCTTTACGCTAAAATCGACGCATTGTTATGAGCAGTAGGCTAACGATTGAAGGCGGAATTCCGCTATCCGGAACAGTAAAAGCATCAGGCGCAAAAAACGCCGCCCTGCCCATTTTGGCCGCCACGATATTGATGAGCGGCGAATCCGAAATTCTAAACGTTCCACACTTAAAAGACATCGTGACCATTATCCGAATGCTCAACGCGTTGGGCGTTCGGGCCGAATACCACAGCCCTAATCGCGTCAAAATTTGGAACAATCGCAAAATCCGCCATATCGCACCCTACGAACTAGTTACTGCCATGCGCGCCTCGTTTTTTGTGGCGGGCCCCTTGCTGGCCAAGACCGGTTACGCCAAGGTTCCACTTCCGGGTGGCTGCTCGATCGGATCCCGCCCCGTGGATATTCATCTCAAAGGATTTAAGGCTCTGGGAGCCACGGTCGACATCGAACACGGCTTTGTCGAAATGCGCTGCAAATCGCTAAAAGGAACCAAAATTTATTTGGATTTCCCATCTGTGGGAGCCACTGAAAACATTATGATGGCGGCGTGCCTGGCAGAAGGCGAAACCATTATCGAAAACTGCGCCCGCGAGCCTGAAATTACCGATTTGGCCTATTGCCTGATCGCCGCAGGCGCCAAGATCGAGGGCATTGATAGTTCCACTCTGATTGTCCAAGGCGTTCGCGATCTACACGGCGTTCGCCATTCCGTGATCTCCGATCGCGTTGAGGCCGGAACGCTTTTAATCGCCGGGGCGATTACCCATGGCAATATCACCGTGGAAAACGTTCAGCCGGATCACTTGGCACCGCTACTTTTAAAATTAAAAGAATGCGATCTGAAATTGGACGTGGGCGACACCTATATTCGCGTACTAAGCAATGGGCATATACAACCCACCGACGTTGAAACACTGCCGTTCCCCGGATTTCCCACCGACATGCAAGCCCAAATGATGTCGCTGCTGACATTAGCCAATGGACACAGCGTGATGAAAGAAACGATTTTCGAAAACCGATTTATGCATGCCCACGAACTGGTGCGAATGGGCGCAAAAATTAAGCTGGATAACAGCTATGCGCTTATCACCGGCGTTGAAAAACTAAGCGGCGCCGAGGTAAAGATAACCGATTTACGAGCCGGCGCAGCCCTTATTTTGGCAGGACTGGCAGCAGAAGGAAAAACGACAGTCTACGGGCTCAAACACTTGGAGCGCGGCTACGAAGACTTGCCTGGAAAAATCCGTTCGTTGGGAGGTAAAATTTTCGAATGAAACGAAAATTCCAATTCACCAAGATGCACGGTCTGGGCAACGACTTTATCGTTGTCGACGCGATCAACCAACGCCTGGATGTTTCAGAAAGCCCGGAACTCGCGAAGAAACTGTGTGAACGCAATTTCGGAATTGGAGCCGACGGACTAATTTTAGCTTTAAGGCCAACGCATTCGGACATCCAAATGCGCATTTTCAATCCGGACGGATCGGAACCCGAAATGTGTGGCAACGGCATACGTTGTTTCGCCAAATTTATCCATGACAACAAGA
>CAYGHZ010000336.1:0-1963 GCA_964349635.1 uncultured Candidatus Marinamargulisbacteria bacterium | reverse complement strand
ATAGAATATAATAAAGCAAAATAATAATAAGGCTAATTCCAAGCCCGACGGCGGAGGAGCTGCGGTGTGGCCGGATGCCGATGCAGGCGCCTAATATCGAGAAAATCAGACAGGTAAACGGAACCGAAAACTTGAGGTGATATTTGACCAAATCATCGGAATAGGGCTGACCGGTTTTTTTCTTAAACGCAATCCGTTGGTTTAATTCCCTGGCGGGCATTTCTTCAATTTTCTTTTCACGCTTGGTGATATCTTCCAACGTTAAATTTAAATTGATCCGCTCTTTTTTGAATTCGATGACCATGGCCTTGGTAGGATCGCTCGGCGAAAAATAATGCATAACGCCATCGTAAAATTCCCATCCGCCGGAGGGCAACCAACGTCCGGATTCGGAACGAATGACGCGGGCCAGGGCGCCGGTTTCATATTCTGCGACGGTTATTTTCTTCAACAGCCCCTGATCAATTTCCAATACATTGAGAATTCGAAGGGGCAGTCCGGCCGGGTCATATTCCGTCACGTTAATATTTTTTTTGATGGTCGGCGTTTCTTTGTTTTGATAGGCCCAGATCACCCGTTCGGCAGATTGGGCAGCCCGGGGAACAATCGATTCGTTAAACCAAATGGTGGTAAGACTGGCAAAAAAACCAACAACCATGCATGGGATAATCAGGCGAAAAAAGTGAATTCCGCCGGCCCGAAACGCCAGCATTTCTAAATCGGAACTTAATCGGCCAAACGCCAAAATCGTGGCTAGCAGCATCGACATGGGAAGCGCGTAAGCGATAACGGTGGGCATCTGATAGAAAAACAATTGGATGATATCAATTAACGCGATCCCGTAACGAGACGCTTCGCTAATCAAAGGAAATAAAATGGTGCTTCCGGCCAAGATGGCGCTAAAAGCGATTAATCCAAATACGAACGGGCCGGCGAGTTCTTTGACGATGTACCGGTCAAGGATTTTCATCCCAACTTGAAATCTTCGCCTAAATAAAACTGTTTGGCGACGGGACTGTTGGCGATCTCATCCGAGTTTCCGGAAATTAATAATTTGCCGTTGTGCATCAGATAGGCGCGGTCGGTGATGGACAGCGTTTCACGAACGTTGTGATCGGTCACAATGATTCCTAAATTTTTCTTTTTTAAAGCTCGAATAATTTGCTGGATTTCGTGGATCGCGATAGGGTCGATCCCGGCAAACGGTTCGTCGAGCAAAATAAATGAGGGATTGGTGGCCAGCGCCCGAACAATTTCCACCCGGCGTTTTTCGCCGCCCGACAGTTCAAATCCCCGCGCTTCTCTGAGATGAAGCAACCCCATTTCTCCCAATAATTCTTCCAATTTTTCTTCATATTTTTCCGGCGGAATGGTTTTGATGATTTCCCAAAGAATCAGAATATTTTCTTCGACGGTCAGTTTTTTAAATATGGATGATTCCTGGGGGAGATATCCCAAGCCTAAGCGCGCGCGTTTGTACATGGGGTAGTGTGTGATGGGGTGGCCGTCCAAGAATACTTGGCCGGCGTCGGGCCGGATCAGGCCGATTATCATGTAAAACGTGGTGGTTTTTCCCGCTCCGTTGGGTCCCAATAAGCCGACGACTTCGCCGCGTTCCATGGTGATGCTGACTTCGTCGACGACATTGCGATGGTGGTACGATTTGATCAGGTCTTTGGTTTCGATCATAGGTTATAACGGCGTTGAACGCCTTCGATGGAGAGTGCTTTTCCGGTATCGGGGTTCACGGTCACCATAATAGCATTGAAAATCACTTCCGACGGCCTCTTAACGGGCTCAAATTTTACTGGAAATTGGGTAAGAAATTTTTGGATGATTGGATCCCGTTCCATGCCTAAAACAGAATCATAGGCGCCGACCATTCCCAGATCGGTCGCATACGCAGTACCTCGATCCAAGATGCGTTGGTCGGCGGTCATGACGTGGGTGTGGGTGCCAAATA
>CAYGHZ010000335.1:0-1984 GCA_964349635.1 uncultured Candidatus Marinamargulisbacteria bacterium | reverse complement strand
TACCCAGCCCGTTCGAAGAAATCAGTTCAGAGGCATACAACAAAGATTACCCTTAAGAATACCAGATTAGTTTTAAGTCGGAGCGTTTCTCCAAGTAGACCATGCAACAAGTTCGGTCGCGATTTCTTTCATTTTTTCGTCACGGTCCGTCAATGATGCAATATTTAGCTTTATAACAGCATGATAAGGATTCTTAGGTTCCTCATTTTCAATTGGATCGGGACGAACCATCCTTCCGCTCTGATTTGCCTTTTCTACCGTCACTACTGCCCAACCATAAAATCCTGACGCACCTCGCCCATCTGCATGCCGTCTATGGATGCCAGCCAACACCGAATCTGAAGCGTGACCTAATCGATCAACGGAAATCTCATCCTCTTTGACACTGAACGTCCGATGATCTGCCTTTCCTTTTCGCCACGATTTTGCGCGAGATTGGCTATATTCCGCCCGCCCTAATGGGTCGTTAGGTCGAAGAGGCGGTAGATTCGACACGTTATTGTCCCCATGCAACAACACGTTGGAGTTCGTTGTTGATTGGTAGCGCAGACATATCGGCCAAATTATCGACTCGGAATCGTCGATTTTTCCCACCTATACTCGAAATACAAAGCACCGAACCATCGCCCCCAATCTGAATCATAACAGCTGCGCCCGGAACCGCTGACTTGAATAAAATAACCACGGATTTCCCTCCATCCGGGTAGATGGATGGTTCTGGAGCATTGGAAGTGGAGATAGTGCGAATGAGATTACACGCTGCGTCTATAGTAGCCGCGTTTGGCGATTCTATTTTTTCTGCACGCGCTTCTTTCTCGATAGAGCGGAGTTCCGTTTCTATTTTTCTAATCCAAACAGGCGAATGAACTTTTAGTAAGTTTAATTCAGCAGGTGAATCGAAAGGCAATTTTGAAAAATCTCTATATCCACGTAAGGACGCTACCATTGTATGATAAACATAGTGAGGCGACCCCATAGAATGGAGGGAGATGTGCCAGCGCAATAAATCTACAATTTCCTCAAACCCAATTTCGTCCTCAGCTGGCAACATCCGAACATTTGTTGATGCAGATCCCAATCTTCTTCCCGATATTGGTAGCCTTAGATAATTGATGGGCGCCACAACTTTAGCAGTTGAGATAACATCAGATAAGTTCGTGGATTCTTCGTCAATCTCAATATTTGAAGCAGCGGTTTTAGTGGCCGCAGTATGTGCAACAGCCAAATTCATTTTTGGGATCCTTTATTGCCAATTGGGACCTTTTTTCCCATTTTCTGTTTTACATCAGATGATACTAACGCATCAAACCATGAACGGGCGATGCGATGCGCCGCATCAAACCATTTCATCATCGGTGGGCAGGATTGCGGGGTATTATTAACATTCTTAATTTTAAGCTGTAAAATAATCGCTTTTGTACCGTTAACAACTCCGTGATTCCAAAAAATCTCCCCCTCGGAATTAATCAATTCGGGCAATGAAACATTGACATGTCCCACATGCGATACTCGTCTTTGTCCCGTTGGCGCCAAAGTGATCGTTTTTGGTAAGCTTAATTTAATACCTAACCCGTCATTAATGAATGACGAAAAATCAACCATTCCGAATTGCGATGTGAATCCATCGACATAAGTTAGCAACAAAGTTTCAAACGAAATTTTGAATCCCGTTGCATTATAACTAGATGTCAAAAAATTTAGTCCCTGGTCAATGTGTTCCCGAAACTCAGCCCATCCTCTATATGGGGGCACGACATTTGCCGTGAATATCCCAGGACCAATTTGAAATAGTGGCCAAATATTAGGTCCCTTTCTGAAGCGTAAGATAGGTTTATGTGCGAAGAATTCACGAGGTATGTCAGACGGAGTTAAAGTTTCGACATTAGAGAATCCCGAAGTTTTTACAGATGCCGAGAATTGTTTAGAAAATTCCTCATAGCCAGGATCAATGCCACCGCCAGGTATTGCCTGAAGAGGCGTGAGT
>CAYGHZ010000334.1:0-1993 GCA_964349635.1 uncultured Candidatus Marinamargulisbacteria bacterium | reverse complement strand
TTGCGGCCATCCCCTTGTCGCCCTTGTCCTGTTTGGGGGCGATGGCGCCGGAGGTCTGCCTTGGAGTCCCCAGACGCAGTCCCTCCATCGCCATTTCCTCGATGATGACCTTGCGATGGAACAGCTGCACTCCATCGAGCGTGCCGGCGATACGCGGCACCTCCACGGCATTGGTCATGGGCTCGTCGGGGTTGGTGACCTGCAGCCGGGTCAGCGTGAGGCCCAGGGGAAACAGCGAGACGTGCGCCGCGTCCAGCTCCACCTTGGCGCCGACGAGACTCGTGCCGGTTTTTTCGATCGTCCACTTGACGAGGGGGTCGACGAGGAGAACCCAGCAGGCGGCGATGGCGCCGGTCAGGGCCAGGAAGGCGCCGAGTCCCCACCAGCGAATCCAGCCTGCCGGTTTCTTCGGAGCCTTCCGGCCCTGCTGTTCCTTCTGAAGCGGCGGATCTTGCGGGTCCTGCGGATCGGTCATGAGCCAATCCCCCAGCCTGATGCGGATTGATACAGACTGTAGAACTTGCTGGCCTTTAAAAACTGCATCAGATAGGTCCGTTCCACCCAGGCCAGCACATGATCGCGGTAGCGGCGGATCGCCAGGTTGGACAGGACATAGAGCGGTATAAAGGCCAGGATGGAAAAAACCAGGCTGCCCATCACTACGGAGTTATTGAACCGTTCGAGCCGCCACACGGGAGAATTGTACAGAGCAGTCCAGAGCCCTTCGAGGGAACCGGCCGTCAGCACCGCCAGCCCGATCCGATGGAAGAGGGGATCGAGCAGATAGGCCAGGCCGGAGAAAAAGGCCAGGCCGAGGATGAAGGCGGAGAGATTGACCCGGATCAACAGGACCAACAGAAGCACGAGGAGGTTGTGCAAGCTCCACAGGGGGGTGAGACCGGCCACCATGGCGAAGCAGAAGGCCAGGGAGATCTGGCCCGGATGGGTCTCCGAGTTCAACACCCGTAAGAGATTCGCCAGTGTCTTCAGCATCGGCTACGTAGGTCCCGCCTAAACAGGAGTCTGATTATAACACTGCGCTCACGCAATGGAAGGCCGGACGGCGGCTACGCGGGCTGACTGCCAGTTGACCAGCCAGACGCCGGCCAGGATCAACCCGACTCCGGCCACTTCCTTCACACCGATCGGCTCGCCCAGGACGAGACCGGAGAGCACCAGGGCCGACACGGGAATGAGGTTGACGAAGACTCCCGACCGCGATGGCCCGATTCCCTGGACCCCATACAGCCAGGCCTGTTGCCCGAGCGCGGTCGCGAAGACCGCCAGGTAGGCGATCGCGAGCCAGCCGGAGGTGGACACCGTCGCCAGGCCGGCAAACGGCTCCGCCTGGCCGATCCATAGCAATGGGATCTGAAACAGGACCGAGATCAGCAGGGTGGTCCAGTTCACGGTCAGGGGCGAAAACCGTTCCATCGTCCGCCGGCCGCCCACCGTATACAGCGCCCAGCTGATCAATCCGAGGACTACCAGCATCCCCCCCATCCAGGGATGCTGTCCCGCCTGGGTGTCGGTTCCCCATCCGGATACGAGCACCACGCCGGCGAAGGAAAGGACGCAGCCCGCCGCGACGGCTCGAAACGGCACGTCCCTGATGAGCAGCGACGAGAGAAGCGCCGTGACCACAGGGCTGGCGCCGATGATCACCCCGGCTGCCGCCGCCCCGATGTATTGCAGCCCCAGGAGGGTCAGCAGGTGATTACCGAGAACGGCCAGTCCCAGGACGGACAGGCTGCCGAGGTCACGGGAGGTAAACTTGACGGATCCCCCTTCCCGCCACCACCACAGGGGGACCAGGATCGCCAGGGCGCCGACGCCGCGCAGGACGGAGATCTCGACCACCGAGAAGGATCCCAGAGCCAGCTTCTGCCCGACAATGGATCCGCCCCAGACGACCGCGGCCACGACCAGCGCGACATAGGCGGACAGCTCAGAAGGTGTCTTCATACATCACGGCCTATAGCAAGGCTTAGAC
>CAYGHZ010000333.1:1372-1998 GCA_964349635.1 uncultured Candidatus Marinamargulisbacteria bacterium | reverse complement strand
GTACCAAGCGTGATGAAAAGACCATATTCACCATCTGACAGCTTTCCATATAAGGCAGAAACATCTTTGTCTGTTGTTGTGCCTTCTCCGCTCTTAACTTGCACCTTGATGATTGGCGGTTCAATGCCGAGATGGTCTTTATGGGCAATTACATCAACGCTCGGTTCATTCTTCCTCGTTAGTCGGGCGTGATATCCCATACACTCCAGTAGGTGGACGACAAATTCTTCAAGGGGACAGCCCTTTAATTCTTGCGCCAGTCGCTTCAACACAAAATCTCGAGTAGTCTCTTCAATGTTTTCAGCTACAGCGGGGACTGTCTCGTCGTGCACTAACGGAATCACTGGTGCAGCTTTATCCTCGATGGCGGCACGCAATTCGTCGCCATAGTTCTTAACCTGAAACAGCGCGATTGCTGCACCAATTTCATAAAGCGCGCCTTGGCTGAAATGGGCGCGCGGAAAATCGTGCACCCATTTCACTTCCCGCACATGCGGATAACTAGGTTCAGTTTTGGAATCATAGCGATAGTCGCCAACAACGCGGCCCAGATTTATGCGCCGGTTGCTCCTAGAGGGATAGACAATTAGATCGCCGCGTTTCATCTCGTGGACAAAGCGGAAAAG
>CAYGHZ010000333.1:0-1362 GCA_964349635.1 uncultured Candidatus Marinamargulisbacteria bacterium | reverse complement strand
AGTTTCTTTCCCGGATAGGCAGCTGCCATGCGTGCTTTGAAATTTTCGCGATCGGGCTTAAGCGCGGATAGATCGCCCATCTGAGCCCATCCCAAGGCAATGCAATTCTTTTTTAGGAACAGAGCTTCGGCATCGCCGGTCCTTCCAGCATGGATACCCCAAAGAGCGGTCTCAGTGTTCTTGGTCATACGGTCACCTCAAGAACTGGGTGTGAGGGCTTCGTGTTTTATACGTACCTTAGATTAATACTCTATCCAGATTTCTTAGTGGAGGTCTGTCAAAATTTAATAAGCAAAGAAGTCTGTATTATACAGCAATTATTTTATGGCAAGAGCCGTTTGGAAGAATGCAAGTTCTGGGCTGTTCTTGGAAAGCCGCTTAAAGAACTGCGGTGGATGAAAATGAGAAATTTTATTCCGAATTGATTCTAACTTTAGGATTGGAGCCACAGGTTTTACCTTTTGCAATATAATCGCGTAACATATCTTTATGTCTTCAAAATAAGCATCAAATTCCTTCTTCGTAATACCACTTTGCGCGCCATATCTAGCCCAAACTTTCCGTGGGGTGCCTGCAATTACTTCATCGACGATAGCAAGCGCCTGAATCTGGCCACGAGGAAGCTTGCTATATATCCACACGCGTGTACCGGAGCAAATATTTAAAGGCTTGCGCCGAAGCTCCACGGACTTATTCCCCGCAAGCATGTTCGAAGCATGCCTCTCTTCAACGGAGATCAAAATATCACACGGCCTATCCATTCTTTAGCCCTTCTTTGACAATCTTTGCCAGATGATGAGACTCAACTCGTTTTGCCGTTACGAAATTAGCACCATCGACACAGCCAATTTTACGGAGCCTATCCAAAGGAACAGGCTTCTTAAAGGCAATGATATTATCAAAAATTGTAACCAACTTTTTCTCGCTGACACCAATCTGCTTAAGGTGCTTGTTGTCCAGAACTCCCCTTCGTTTCGTGTCGGGATTAATTTGATTGCCAGTTAAGACGTGTGATTCAATAACCCGTCCTATGGCGATGATACTTTTTCTGCCGCCGCCGCCAGAAGATTCATAAAAAAGGATCGGCGTCCCCGGGATCAAATAAGAAGCTGCGCGTGTTGTATTGTAATACGCGCGCTCTTTCAAGAGAACGGCTTCTGGTGGGGTCAATAACGATAAGTTCTCAGCTGTTCCCAAAAGCTCATCAGCAAATACTTTCTTGATCGAAACGATTGTTCCAAATCTACCAGGAAGAAGGATAATGGTTGGTGATAGTAATGTCTCAAGCGCCTGCAGAGGTATTGCCATCTCGCGACTATCCGATGCCTTTATTTTGATGGTTTGATTTGTTCCCTCGTACAC
>CAYGHZ010000332.1:0-2012 GCA_964349635.1 uncultured Candidatus Marinamargulisbacteria bacterium | reverse complement strand
GGCCTATATTTTGCGGATTCGGAAGTTGGCGCATCGGTGTGCGGAGATTTATTTGGAACGGAATCACCCGGAGCTAATTGAAAAGAAATGAACGACTATTTATTAGAGATTGGATGCGAAGAAATTCCAGCCCGGTTTATGCCGAAGTTGCTAGAAGATTTGAAACAAAATGCTGAAAAGCTTTTGCAGAAATATCGGCTGGAAAATAAAGGTGTTAAAACGATGGGAACCTATCGCCGTCTGGTGGTGATGGTGGAGGCGTTGGCCGATCGGCAGCCGGATATTGAAAAGGAATTAAAGGGGCCGGCGATCAGTGCGAACCCTGCCGCCATCGAAGGTTTCAAAAAGAAAAACCAAGTCACCGACACCTATGAAAAAGACGGCTATGTCCATGCCAAAAAATTTGAGGCTGGCAAACCGGTGTCCGAAACCATACCGGCGGTTGTTCAAGAATTGATCGCGACGTTACCGCTTCCGATCTCGATGCGTTGGGGCAATAACGAAGGCCCGTTTATTCGGCCGGTGCATTGGGTGGTGAGTGTGTATGGGGACATCGTTATTCCATTAGAAATATTTGGAATTAAGGCCGGAAAAGTCAGTCGGGGACATCGGTTTTTGGGCCCTTCGCACGTAGTGACGGATGCCGAAGAACGAAAAAAAATCATCACAGATTATGTCAAAGATAATATCGATTCCGCTCTGCTGGAAGAAAATGCCTATTTAACCGAATGGCCGACACCGCTAACAGGCGAATTCCCGAAAGATTATTTGGATATTCCAGCGGAATTTTTGGTGGAATGCATGAAAAAACATCAGAAATATTTTCCGATTTATCAAAACGGCAAGCTGGCCAATCAATTTATCGCGATTGCCGACAGCGTCACCGATAAAAATCGCGCCTCAATTTTAGCAGGCTATGAAGCGGTTCTATTGGCTCGGTTAGATGATGTTAAGTTTTTCTGGGAAGAAGATCAAAAAACGACGTTGGAAGCGCTGCTCCCAAAATTGGAAAGGGTCACATTTCAGAAGAATTTGGGGTCGATGCGGGATAAGACAGAACGTATTAAGAAATTGTGCGAATGGCTGATCAAAGAATTGAAATTCGAAAAACACAAAGACGCCATCTTGCGCACTGCTATTTTGTGCAAAGCCGATCTAGTCACTCACACCGTCTACGAAATGGGCAATCTGCAAGGCATCGCCGGCGCCATCTACGCCGCGCAGACTGAGCCTGTCGAAGTCTGCCAAGGAATTCGCGAACATTACAATCCCGCTGATAAACCTCCCCAAAGCGCTACCGGCCTGGTTGTCGGATTAGCCGACCGAATGGACACCATCGCCGCTTGCTTTGCCAACGATATGATCCCGACAGGGTCACGCGATCCCTGGGGAGTGCGGCAAATGGTGGGCGTAATTTTAGCGTGGGCCTATGAAAAGAAAATCGATATTGATTTGAGCGCCTTTGTTAATCAAGCGTTTCTGGGGCTTGGAAAATCGGCCCAAAACAAAGAACCGTTGATGGCGATGTTTAAGCAGCGGTGGGCATGGCAAATGGAACAATCCAACTCGTATGACATCGTCCAGGGCGTTTTGGAATTTCACTTTCGATCATTACCGGAAACTATTAATAAAATTCAGGCGCTCAGCGAGGTCAGGAAAAATCACCCGGAAGGATTTAAGGTATTGGTTGATACGGCTGTCCGCGTTGGTCGACTAGCTAAACAATCGGCTGGCGAAGTCGATACCGACAGAGTGAACGAAAACTTGTTTTCGCATGACATCGAAAAAAGGTGTTGGGAGATCGCGAATAACCTTAAAGACCCCACCGACTTAAAATCCGTAATTGATTTGTCCGAGCCATTAAGTGAATACTTCGAACAGGTTTTGGTAATGGATAAAGACGAAGAGATTCGAAAAAATCGCCTGTTATTTCTTTGGAAAATCAATCTGCTTTATCGCCAATTCGCGGATTTTGAAAAGATTGTTGTTTGACTTGATTGCCGTGCAAATGC
>CAYGHZ010000331.1:0-2015 GCA_964349635.1 uncultured Candidatus Marinamargulisbacteria bacterium | reverse complement strand
ACATTGGTATAGATCTGGGTGGTCGCAATGTCCGCGTGGCCCAGCAGCTCCTGAACCAGTCGCAGATCGGCGTTTCCCTCTAACAGATGCGTGGCAAACGAATGGCGCAACGTATGGGGAGACGCCTTAATTCCGGCCCGGCGGGCCGCTTTTTTGACGATGAGATAGAGAGTTTGGCGTGACCAAGGAAAGACCCTCCTGCCGGGGCTTCTGGCCTTAATATAAGTGCGTAACGCTACTTCCGCTTTGCGGCCAAATGGGATCGACCGTTGTTTGTTGCCTTTGCCCACCACCCGAAGCGTTTTGGAATCCCAATCGATATGAGAGATCTCCAAGTTTTGCGCCTCGCTAATACGCAGGCCGCAGGCATAAATTAATTCAAGAATTGCCGAGTCGCGCAATCGATCCGATGCGCCGATCAACGCCTCTACTTGCGGAATTTTAAGCGCTTTCGGGATACGTTGCGGCGGTTTGGGTAGAGAAATCAAGCCGCGAGGGTGATTATCGATCAATTGTTCTCTGAATAAATAGCTGCAAAAGCTTTTTAGACTGGATAATTTCCGATGGATGGAGGCTGGGCTGTATTGCTTGGTCGATAGCCATTGTGCAAACTGACCCAAATTGCGCGAGGTAATGGGCGCTTGTTTATAAAGAGCAAAAAACTGATTCAGATCGCGTTGGTAGGCAGAAAGCGTGTTCGAAGAAACGCCTTTTTCATGCTGCAAATAAAGCAGAAATTCCGGTACGTGATAGTCCATCTAGAGGTGGTTTTGGCGGCGCAAGAAGAAGAAATAGATCAACAGGGTTTTCATGTCGATAATCTGATGGGTTTTAATCAGCTCTTCCACCTGCGGGATTGTAAACGGGACAAGTTCAATGCGTTCGTCATGCTCTTGTCGGCTATCCCCAAACGTCAGATCTTCGGCCAAATAGAACGCCAATTTTTCGGTGCAATAGCCAGGAGCGGCAAACGCTTCGCCCAACGATGTCCACTGGTTAGCCGTGATGCCGGTTTCTTCGATCAATTCGCGTTTCGCGGCGGTGAGCATATCTTCGCCGGGATCTACCACGCCCGCCGTTGCCTCGGTGAGAAGGGTGTCGATGGCCTTGCGATATTGCCGGATCAAATAAAGCGTATCGGGCTTTTTGAAGGGAAGGACGACAACTGCGGGGTTGTGTTCAATAATTTCGCGGCTGGCGCGGGTTCCGTCTGATAACGTCACCTGATCTTTGCGAACGGTCAGGATTTTGCCTTTGTAAATGTATTCGGAGGACAACGTCTTTTCGTGCATATCGAGATTATAACATCGCCTGCACTTGTTTTTTCAGCCGATCGATCTGTTGCTGGCGTTCCTGCAATTTGGCGTCGTAGGTTTCTTTTAGTTTTTGATTTGTCGCTTTAAGCGTTTGAACCTTTGCTTCAAGGTGGTCCAATTGCGTCAGCTGGCTGGCCAATACCTGCACGCCAAACGGGAAACCCACCAGGGTTTTCGACGGAGTCCATGCTTGTCCGATGATTTGATCGATCATGTCCGACGTGATTTTTTCGGGAGCCACGGCGATCCCTTTACCATCTTCTTTGCCGGAGGGCAGGATCAAGTCGCCGGGTCTGGCGATACCATCAATCTTTACCGCGACCTGACCCAAAAACGCAGTCGGTTCAAAGTCTTTAACCTTATCTTGGCCGGGCCAGTTCCCCAATACGATCGGAGACGAGCTTCGAACCATAAAATGGTGCGCGCCTTTGGTGGATTTGCTGACCTTGCCGGCAAACAGGCCGACGATATCGCCCGCCGCGATGACTTCGTTGGAATCACGTTTGCGCAAATATTCGGCGTAGTCGGCTTCCGGTGACGAGAACTGAATGCCGCCAGCCGCATTGCCTTCGATGGACCCCAGATCCAAAATTCCCAAATTGGTGGGATTGTCCGCATTAAATACGAACCCGGCGGTAGGCCCGGATAAAAACGTCATGAAATTGAAACTTTCGGAAACCTGGATGCCAACTTTTGAGA
>CAYGHZ010000330.1:0-2018 GCA_964349635.1 uncultured Candidatus Marinamargulisbacteria bacterium | reverse complement strand
ACGCCGGCAACAAAGCAGTAGAGTTAATTAAAGACAAAGTGAAGCGAACCTACAATAAAAACGTATTAAATTCGCTGGGCGGATTTGCGGCTATGTACGAATTGGGCGGTGGATTTAAAGAGCCGGTGTTGGTGTCCTGTACCGACGGCGTAGGAACAAAGGTCAAAGTCGCGATCGAATTAGGCATTTTGAACACGATTGGCATCGATTTAGTGGCCATGAACGTTAATGATTTGATCTGCACCGGCGCCCGGCCACTTTTCTTTTTAGACTATATCGCCTGCCATAAAAACGTGCCGGAACACATGGCCGACCTGATCGAAGGCATGACCCAAGGCTGTTTGCAGGCGGGTTGCGCCCTGGTCGGCGGCGAAATGGCCGAGATGCGGGACGTCTATGCCAAAGGGGATTTTGATTTGGCGGGGTTTGCGGTGGGTGTTGTGGATAAATCAAAAATCATCGACGGCAAAGCGATCAAGCCGGGACAGTTTATTTATGGCTTTGCGTCGTCCGGGTTGCACAGCAACGGCTATTCATTGGCGCGTTGGGTATTGGACGAAGAAACGTGTAGAAAGAACCAAGTCGATCGTAAAATGTTGCTTACGCCCACTCGAATTTATGTTAAAGAAGTGTTGGAGCTGGTGTCGAGAGGGACAGTAACCGGCTTGGCGCATATTACCGGCGGCGGCATTGCCGAAAACCTGATTCGGGTACTTCCGGAAGGCGCGCGCGCCGTGATCAAAAAAGACTCGATTCCGTCGCTGCCTATTTTTGAGACGATTCAAAATCTGGGCCATGTCGAAGAAGCCGAAATGCTGCGCGTCTTTAACATGGGCGTTGGCATGATTGTCATTTCTTCCGCCCCCCTAACCGAAAATCCGGGCTTTTTCCAGATTGGGTTGGTTGAAGCAGGCGAGCGAGGTGTAGTCCTAACGTAAAATCGCCAATTTCCCTTTTTTCATGACACGCTGGCCGGACATGGCGGCATCCAATAAATAAAAATAAATCCCGTTATTCAAGGGGCGGCTGGAGTCGTCGGTGCCATCCCAATCGATGGTCTGGTAATCGGCTTGAAGATTTCGGCTTTCCAATGTGCGAAGCAAGCTGCCTTCCCCCGAATAAATTCGCACTGTGACGTCGACGGGCCCGATATTGGGGATGAATCCAAATTTGGTGCCGGAGCTACCCACGGGGTTGGGAAAATTGAAAACCTCGCTTAACGAAAGCGAATTCCCCAAATTCTTTAAATTGGCGGCCGTAGTTTCTTTTTGTGCAAAAATTTGTTCATCTTCATTGGGGTGAATAGAAAGAGTATCAAACAACTTTTGGATATTGGGTACACCAAATCCCGCGTAGCTGTCCCGACCGGTGGTTCCGAGATCCTCAACGGACGCTTTCAAGATTTCCAAGACTTCCGTGCGGTCTATCCCTGGTCGATGCGCCAATAGTCGCGAAATAAGACCTGACATCACCGCCGCGCTCTGCGACGTGCCCGATTTGTAACCATATTGGCCTTTTGGCAGCGTGCTATAGATCGCAACACCATATTCCGTGAAGCTAATGTGGTTGCCGTAGCTTGAAAACGATGCGCGCTGATTATTGTTTTCAATTGCGCTAACGGCGACAACACCATCGTAGCCTGCCGGATATTCGATTTGGCTGCTGTTTGAATTGCCGGCGGCGGCAACAATGATCACCCCTTCGGAAACCGCCTTTCGAAAAGCCTCTTGTAACGTCTGGCTGCTAGAGCTATATCCCCAACTACAATTGATGACCCGCGCTTTGGATGCAATAGAGAAATAAATAGCGGCGGCGGCATCTAACTGATTGCCCTGACCTTGTGAATTTAGAAAACAAACATTGAGCAATTTGGCGTAAGGATTGATGCCTTTAATTCCTTTTTGATTTTGATTCTTGGCCGCGATGATGCCGGCGATATGCGTGCCATGGCCAAAATAGTCCATGGGATTCGGGTGTGCCAGGCCGTAGGTGAATCCGTAAAAATTATAGCCGGATAC
>CAYGHZ010000329.1:0-2046 GCA_964349635.1 uncultured Candidatus Marinamargulisbacteria bacterium | reverse complement strand
GGGAATTTTTTGAGTCTAGACAACCAAAAATTGCTTCGTCTGTCCGAATCTTCTTCTGAAGCCGTCGAGCTTGTCGAACAGAATGGAGATGTTTTTGCTTCTGCATTTCATAAGGAAGCAAACTCAATTGAAAACTATACGAAGCCGCCGATTTGCTTGGTGACCGTTTGGAATGAAACTCATCAACACAGCTTTGCGGTGAGATATGAATGGAGTTCTTATTCTTTGTTTAATTTGAGCTCGGGCATCACTCCTTGTTCAAACCGAAATGAACTTACTACCGGACTCGCGAATTTTTATGATCAGTTGCAGGTCATTATGGGAAATGATTTGCCACGCTTTAAATTGACGTGGTTTTTATCCTCTAACTAGGCCTCACCACTCCAACGTCCCCATCCGGCACTCGCTAACAAAACGGAATTTTATCGTTTTCTATTCTGCGCCGAAACTCCTCGCTGATCGATTTTAGGTCCACAATATCTACCTTAAATGGCAAGTGAGACTCTTCAAAATCTAGACTTAATGCCGCCGATAATGAAAACGGCATAGGCGTATCCTGATCGATGGCTAAATCTAAATCTGAATAAGGCTTGCTTTTGCCCGTCGCGCGAGAGCCAAATACCCATACTCGACTTGAAGCGGAGAGACGTTTTCGAAGGATTTCTTGGACAAGTTTCCGATGATTCGGCTTCAAATCCATGAACTATTAACGGATTTTTTGGCGAAGTTTTTCGGCCAAATATTGCGCGTCCTTTAAGAATGCCGGGATAATTTCAAAGACCTCTTGAGCCTTTCCGCCATCATAGGTGTGGCTGGTCGTGGAACGCATTTTTCGATACTGCCCCCATTTTTCCAGATCAGTTAACAGAAGTCCTTGTTCATTGGCCGTCCGGATAAGGGTGTTAAATGAATATTCGTCCACCTCGCTTGGAGTAGCCACCGTCAGTTCGAGATATCGTTTTATCATCTTCCAACATAACTCATACGTAAACTCAAACGCTTGGATCGCGGCGGAACGAAATTGCACCGCCAACCGCTCATTGGTTTTGGCGTCGTTTGAGGAGCAAAAAGTTAAGCTGTCGTCTAACTGTACAATCGCCTTTTCCAGTGGCGAAATGTCGAGTTTTACCACTCCAACGTCCCCGTCTGATACTCGCGAACGGTCCCCTCAAAGAAATTAACTTCGATCATACTTCCCTGAGTAAACTCATCGATCCAAGGGAATGGATTCGTGGCATTCCATTCGGCTTTCAGGCCCACGTTTTTCAAGCGAACGTCGCCGATAAAGTGCAGGTACTGCGACAGATTTTCCGGCGTCAGTCCGCAAATGCCTTCGTTGATGCATGAGGCGCCCCAGGTTAATTCCATATCCACCGCATCGATAATATTTTTGCGAATGCGTTGTTGGAACTCTTCAGTCCACAATTCCGGCTGTTCTTCTTTGATAGTTTTAACAATGTGGATAAACAGCTTGCAGTGCATGTCTTCGTCGCGGTTAATAAATTGGATCATTTCCGCGCTGCCGGGCATTTTATTGTGGCGTTTCAACACATAAAAATTTAAAAATGCGCTGTAAAAATAAATACCTTCCAAAATAATATTGCCCACACACGCTTCCAAAAACATTTGGTCCGTTTCAAACGTTCCGGTTTGAAAATTGGTGTCCGAAATCTTGTTCACGGCTTTTAAAACGGTTTTGTTTTTTTCGTACAATTCTTTGTCGTGGCGATACAACCCATAGACGCGATCCGGATCTAACGACAACGCCTCGACCATCGCCGCGTAACTTTTGACGTGCAGGGCTTCTTCGTAGGTTTGGCGCACAATCGCCAGCGTGACTTCGGGACTTGTGATGTGACGGACGATATTTACGATTAAATTGTTGGTTTGCAGACCGTCTAAATTACTGGCGAAGGCCAACGACCGTTCATACACGCGTCGTTCGTTATCCGTTAATGCACCCTTGGCGCCCCACATCTCCACATCTTTTTGCAGCGAGACTTCGGATTGCACCCAGTTGTTGGCGACCATCGCATTATAAATTTC
>CAYGHZ010000328.1:0-2047 GCA_964349635.1 uncultured Candidatus Marinamargulisbacteria bacterium | reverse complement strand
CCTTAAAAGAATGAATTTGATTCACTCTTAAAAGTTCCCACTTTCCGGCGGTATTAACCTTTCAATTTTGATCTGGCGGAATTTGGTGCGGAGTTTTTTGAGTCGCGGGCTTTGATCACCCACGATATAAACTCGAATTTCTCTAAGTTTTCTGCAGCTTTTTAACAGACTGCGCACCAACTCCTCGGTAATTTCCGAATCCACCGCTATCTTTTGAATTGCAGGGTTCGTCTTGCAAATGATGGGAATCAAGGCCGGGTTTACAAGCTTATTTTCCCGATCCTTGATTTCAAGCACTTCAATGAGGGGAAATGAGCCTAAAAATTCCTCCACTACCGGCACATCCGCCTCAAAGGAACAGGGCAGCTGCAAATCCAGGATTTTTAGTCCCTCAAACTCCTTTGCAAATTGGGCCATTTTTTCTTTTGAATTCAGTTGAATTCTTAAAATTTCCTTAAATTTCCCGTCGTTGTCGATCTTGAATTTGGACGCCTCGTCTTTAAATATGTAATAGAGTGTCTGATCCGGAAAGATTTGCGCAACGGATCGATAGGGAAAATCGACGTGTTCGTTTTTTGTTAATAGAAGGCTTCCCAGCAGCCGGCCCTCGTGATCGAAATTTGCCAAATGCCCGGTTTCAAACCCTTGAAACCAACTGAAATTGAAGGTCAAAAGGACGCTATTAAATGAAGGCGATAATTGAAATGCCCGGCTATTGACGAAATTTGAGGAAGCATCGGGGTTTAGATTCAGTTTTTCGATGCGGAGCAGGTCTTCGGGGGTGGGTTTGGCGTAGGCTGTTGCAGAGCCTTGTAAGACGATGGGGAATTTTTCTGTCGCAGGCCAAACCAGGGTCGAGGTGGCCCAAAAAAACAGAAGAAGGAGTCTCTTCATGGCTCTCAGTTTACACTGTCCAAGGTATACTATACAAAAATGCAAAATAACGAGCCTACAATTATCTGTCCCAGTTGCAAAACCGAGATCAAGTTGACCGAATCGTTGGCCGCTCCCTTAATCGCATCTACTCGCCAAAAATTTTTGGATCAATTGAAGATCGATCGCATAAAAATAACTGAGGAAGAGACCAAAAAAGCAAAACTTTTCGTAGCCAACGACCTTCAACAAAAAACGGCCCAGTTGGCTGAGCTTCAAAACGTCCTTAAACAGCGTGACGAAAAGCTTGCAGAGGCTCAAAAAGCGCAGGCCGATTTTCTGACCAAACAACGCGAACTCGACGATGCAAAACGCGAATTGGAAGTCACAGTCGAAAAGCGCATTCAAGAAAGCCTCGGCACGGTTCGTGACAAAGCGCGAAAGGAAGTCGAAGAGCAACTAAGCCTTAAATTGAAAGAAAAAGAAGAAGTGATGTCGGGGATGCAAAAGCAAATCGAAGAGTTAAAACGAAAAGCTGATCAGGGTTCTCAACAACTTCAAGGCGAAGTCTTGGAGCTGGAATTGGAAACGCTTTTGCGAGCGAAATTTCCCTTCGACAAAATCGAGCCGGTTCCCAAAGGCGAACACGGTGGTGATATTTTGCATCGGGTCATCAATCCAACGGGCCAGTTTTGCGGCACGATTTTGTGGGAATTGAAACGCACAAAAAATTGGAGTGACACATGGCTTCCTAAGCTTCGTGAAGATCAGCGTGCCGCCAAGGCCGAAATTGCGGTGATTGTCAGTCAAGTTCTACCGAAAGACGTCGAAGGATTCGAAACGATTGATGAGGTTTGGACGGCACATCCTAGAGTCGCGCTTCCGGTTGCAACGATTCTACGCCAATCCCTGATCGACGTCTCATCCGCTCGCCAAGCCAGCGAAGGGCAACAAACCAAGATGGAAATGGTGTATCAATATCTCACAGGCCCACGGTTCCGGTTGCGGGTTCAGGCGATTGTTGAGGCGTTTTCGTCGATGCAGGAAGACCTTGATCGGGAAAAGAAAGCGATCACCAAGCAGTGGGCTAAACGGGAAGAGCAGATTGAGCGCGTGATGCAGGGGACTGTCGGGATGTATGGGGATTTGCAGGGGATTGCGGGACGGTCTTTGC
>CAYGHZ010000327.1:0-2047 GCA_964349635.1 uncultured Candidatus Marinamargulisbacteria bacterium | reverse complement strand
CAACTTTGCTTTTACCGTTGCGAGATGGGATTCTAATTTTTTTTCCAACTTGATTTCGTCAGGATTGAAGGCCCGACCTCGGTTATCAATATAGCCATCCCCATTTAAAACACCCTGTTTTTGCAACGCTTCAACTAGGGCCTTCGAATCCACAACAGAGACCCCAACATTCGGATCAACAAAAAAATCGTCCGCAATTTTACATCCCTGGCGCAACAGGAAATCAATTTTAAGATCTGCGAGGTAATCATTAACTGGCCTATCTAGATCGATCTTTTTTTCCTGATGAAGCCTGGCAAACAATAGACCCGTCACAACCTTGCTAACCGAATTGGCGTTCACAACCGTTTTTGCGCCAATGTCTCCGCGAAATTCTGTTTCAATTTTCCCGTCTCTAAGCCGTGCCAGCCCCATCCCGCACACATTGTATTCTTTTAGGGCGTCGTCAAAACTCATGGTCTCCAATTCCCCGTCAGCACCCCGGATCGGATAATACCCAGTCAGCAACCGGGCACCTTTGCATTCGTCTTTTAGACTCGACTGCGAAGACACCACTTGCGGGGGAGGGAGAATAGGATGCGTTGGGGGCGACGCAACAGCGGAAGCAGGCTCGGGCGAAGCCTTCAGGGGATTGTCTTTCCTCACATCTGGCGCCTTCGAGGCAGCCTTAGGTGATCCGCCAATGTTCAGCATAAAAACATTATTCCCTGCTACCTCCCGCGACAAACATCATTCCAAATGATACCTCACGTATGATACTATAGGTATCATGAAAGAATTTATCATCGATCGCCTCATCGACTCGGAAAACTTCTGCAACTTCGAATCGGAAAAAAATGCGCTGCGGAAACACATCGAGAAAAAGTCTCATGTGGTCGTTTATGGGCCTCGAAACTTCGGAAAAACGTCGTTATTAAAAAATATTCTGCTAAAAGAGTTTAAAAAGAAGCACAAAAAATCGTTTATTTTCTTCGCCGATTTAATGGAAGTCCATTCCATGGACGCCTTAATTTCACGCCTAAAGACAGCCTTTGAGCACTCATTCGAAGAATCATTCCCCATCAAAACCATACTACAATCGGCCAAAGATATTTTCGCCTCTATTCGACCCGAAATCGGAATGGATCCGTTAACTGCTCAACCCAGCCTGTCGATAACACTTTCTAAAGAAAAAAAGGAGCATTCCATACCTTTTATCTTTCAGCTCATTAAAGAAGTCTCCAAAAAGGTTCCAAGTATAGTAGTGATCGACGAATTTCAAGACATTGCCCAAGTTCCGGAAGCCCAGGCCTTGTTTCGCCGCGCCTTTCAAGAAATCGAATTTTTGCCCATCGTTTTAATGGGATCGAAGCGACACATTTTATCCGACATATTTTCAAACCCGCAGGCCCCATTGGCGTTTTGGGGTCAAGATGTGGCAATGAGCTACATTCCTTACGCCGAATATCACACCTACATCCTGGAACGCTTTGCCACACGAAAAATATCAATTTCCCTTGAAGACTGCACCTATTTGCAAAACTTGGTCCATCGGGTACCGGAGTCCGTGAACATTCTCTGCCAACAATTAATGAAAGATCACAAAAAAACTACGGTCACATCTTCCGACATCACACTCGCTTTAAAAAACGTGCTGGCAATGAAAGAAAGTCGGTACGAAAACTACTTAGGCAATTTTTCTGGCACCGAGCAAACTGTGTTGGGGAGCCTGGCCGCCGTTGAAACCATTTCAAAACCCCAAGGACAGGAATTTGTCTCCGCGACCGGTCTAACGAGTCGATCCGTAGGCAAAATCATCCAAAAACTTTACGATCGAGGCATCATTGAAAAAGATCAGGGCAACTACCGGATTTCCGACCCTCTCTTGAGGTATTACCTTGTCTATTACCGACATTTATAAAATCACCTTTAATTCCCAAAATGACTTTGAAATCTGGCTCGCCAAAAACCATGCGACTTGCGATGTGGGAATTTGGCTTCAAATTCACAAAAAAGCCTCCAAACTACCAACCGTCACTTATGCCGAAGCTCTCGATGTCGCCCTATG
>CAYGHZ010000326.1:0-2054 GCA_964349635.1 uncultured Candidatus Marinamargulisbacteria bacterium | reverse complement strand
GAATATCTGATTCCCGTTCCAAAAAGAGGCGATTTTACCCGGGTGTATCGTTCCGAATATTCAAAAGGAAATCCGGCCCTGCCTAGATCCGAAAATGTTATCTTGTATGACCATTTGGCGAGGCCGGATCGCGTTCATTCGTTGTTATTGACCGGGTACATGATACTTTTATAGTAATGAAGCTTGGGATCAAACGGCGGCTGGATTATTACCTTGGAGGTACGCTTCTTTTCTTGCTGAAGCCGGTTGTATTTTCTTTGGGGAAGGTATTGCGCCGAGATCATCGGTCGGAAGTCCGGTCGCAACTGGCGTTTATAAAAATGTTGGGAGGCGGAAGTTTAGTAATTGCCTACCCATCTTTGCTTAGTCTTCGCAAGAAATATTCTAACAGTGAATTTATTTTGGTAACGACGTCGGAGATCAAGCCTTTTGCGGAAACGTTAAATGTGTTCGATGCTATCCTAATTATCAAAGACAGGTCGCTTTGGGACATGATCCGTTCCTCTCTAGCCATTCTTAGACGCATTTTTCGCGTCGATACGATTGTCGACCTGGAGATTTATAGCCGTCTCACCGGCGTTCTGTCTGTATTGTCCTGCGCTAGAAATCGAATAGGTTTTTATTTTGTGTCGCATTTTTGGAAGAAATATTTATATACGCATCTGCTTTATTTTAATCAAAAATCAGGTATTTTTTTGTTTTACGAACATATTGCGATGCTTTTGGGCGCCGAAATTTTGGCAGAAGAAATAGGGCGTCAAATTTTTGTTAGCTCTTTGGAAGCGCCAAAAGAGCCTCGGTTGGCACGAACGATTGGGATAGGTCACAGTTGCTCGCAATTGTCGCCGGAGCGTATGCTGCAACCGGAACAATGGGAGTTCTTTTTTAAAACAAAAATAAAGCCAAACGAAAACGCGATCTGCTATTTCTACGGAGTTTCGGCCGACAGAGATATGGCGTTACGTATTGCGTCGCGTCTTAAGCCGGGATATCCGTTGGTTCGATTCGAAAATTTATGCGGTAAAATGCCACTCAAACAGTCAATCAATCATATAGCGTCCCATGTCGACGAATTTTGGGCGATCGATTCTTCGTTGCTCCACTATGCGCGCTTGATTGGTATCCCAACGGTTTCGTTTTGGGGGCCTACCGACCCCCAGTCGCTTTTGAGCCCCAGGCCAAATTCTAAAGACGAGATTTATTATAAAAGCGTTCCATGTTCGCCATGCGTGCATGTGATCGATCGCCCGCCGTGTAACGGAAATAACATTTGTATGCAGTCTCTATTTAAAAAAGAGCCGGTAAGCAATTTCTATTGGCTGGACTAATGCATACGACCTGTCCTATTTGTAATGAAACATCCGATTCGCTTCGCAATTTCGAAAAAGGAGCGAATCCAATCTTTTTATTCCGATGCGCCGGTTGTGGTCTGGAATTTTTGCACCCGACTCCGTCTTCGGATATGCTGGAAGGCGAATATAAAAATTATTATCAGCGCCGTGCCCAGAAGAATAGATTTCCAAAGAAATCTTATTTTGAATGGCTATTCAGAAAAATAAATTTGGATCTAGCAAATCAACATATTCTTGAAATCGGATCGGGAGAAGGCAGCAGCGTCGCGGCGCTTAATGCAATCTTTCCGTCGGCAAAAATTACGGCTGTGGAACCCCACGCGCAAGCAGCTCAATTTTATGAAGGACTGAATTGCAAATTAGTAAGTGAATCACTTGAAACATTTTTGAGTTTTCCGAGAGAAAGAACGTTCGACGCGATTTTCTTATTTGATTTAATTGAACATGTAACAGGGCCCGCAATTTTTCTCAAAACGCTAGTCGAAAATCACCTTGCTCATGGTGGGGTAGTTGTGGCGACCTTTCCAAATGCGTCTTCACTTTCCAGAAAGCTAATGGGTCGGCATTGGTATCAATATAAGCTGGAACATCTTTTCTATTTTACCGAAGAATCCATTCTCCGCTTGACCGAACGATTAAACCTGAAACTCCATCGGCTCCATCCTCATGATCCTCTCGGACATCGGGCTCAGCAACCTGATC
>CAYGHZ010000325.1:428-2057 GCA_964349635.1 uncultured Candidatus Marinamargulisbacteria bacterium | reverse complement strand
GTGATCATCCGATCTGTGAAGCCTCGGATCTCCTTGGCCTTGGCCTCGGTCGTTTCGATCCGTTCATGCTCCAGCAGTGAGGTCACCAAGCTCCGGAACAACGCCCGACGGTGTTTGGTATTGCGCCCTAGCTGCCTGCCTCGTTTCCTGTGACGCACGGTTCCCCCTCTGTCGCTTATTCGTGCTTGGCGTTGCTATCCCCCGCCGGAAGGGAATCGAGCTTGGTCCCCAGGCTCAATCCCATTTCAGACAGGATTTCTTTGATTTCGTTCAATGACTTCTTGCCGAAATTCTTCGTCTTGAGCATTTCCATCTCGGTCTTCTGCACCAGGTCCGCGATGGTCTTGATATTGGCGTTCTTCAGGCAGTTGGCCGCCCGGACGGACAACTCGAGTTCGTTCACGCTGCGGAAGAGGTTCTTATTGATTTCGCGGCGTTCCTCTTCCTTCCGCACCTGGGGCATCGATTCACCCTGCTCTTCGGGATTGATGAAGATCGTGAGGTGATCGCGCAGGATGCCGGCCGCGGAAGACAGGGCGTCCTGCGGGCCGATGCTCCCGTCGGTCCAGATTTCGAGCAGAAGCTTGTCGTAATCCGTCACCCGCCCGACCCTGGCGTTTTCCACCTGAAAGTTCACCCGTTTGACCGGCGAGTAAATCGAGTCCACTGCGATCACCCCGATCGGCAGCCCCTCCTCCTTGTTGCGCTCGGCGGTGACATAGCCCCGTCCCGGGCTGACCACCATTTCCATGTCCAGGGTCGCTTCCTTGTCCAGGGTGGCGATATGCAGGTCCTGGTTCAATACGCTGAGGTCCGCATCGTGAACGATGTCCGACGCCTTGGCCTCGCCCGGCCCCTTTTTTCGCAGGCGAATGGTCTTGGGTTTGTCCGCATGCAGCTTGAAGCGCAGACTTTTGACGTTGAGAATGATGGCGGTCACATCCTCCGTCACGCCCGGAATCGTCGAAAACTCATGCAGAACCCCTTCGATACGGACCGTCGTCACGGAGGCGCCGGTCAGGGAGGAAAGGAGCACACGCCGCAGAGAGTTGCCGATGGTGGTTCCAAATCCTCGTTCGAACGGCTCGGCCGTGAACTTCCCGTACAGGGCGGACATGGTCTCCTTCTCGGTATCCACCCGCAACGGGACCTGAAAATCTTTCATCGCCTTGATCATAGTTCCCCCTTAGCCTCGGTCGTCACCAGGTAACCCAGGGCCGTCTCGCGCCATTCACGGCGGAGCGGGCCATGGCTATCTGGAATATAGTTCCACGACCAATTGTTCGTTCACCGGCAACTGAATCTCTTCCTTGGTGGGAACTCCGCGCACCACCCCTTTGAACGCCGCCCTGTCCAGCTCCAACCAGGCCGGAATACCCCGGCCATCCACGCCTTCCAGCGCGGCCAGGATGGGAACGAGTTCCCGGCTCCGTGGGCGAACCTCGACGACATCCCCGGCCTTAACCGTGAAGGACGGCGCATCGGTCTTCCGTCCGTTCACCAGTAGGTGCCCGTGGTTCACCAGTTGCCTGGCCTCTTTACGCGAGGCCGCAAACCCCAGCCGATAGACGACATTGTCGAGACGGCATTCCAGCAACTTGAGCAAATGGTCTCCCGTAATTCCGGTAC
>CAYGHZ010000325.1:0-418 GCA_964349635.1 uncultured Candidatus Marinamargulisbacteria bacterium | reverse complement strand
TGACGTTCCAGCAGACCGTAAATCCGTCGAAGCTTTTGTTTCTCGCGCAACTGCGCGCTGTATTCCGACATGCGCTGGCGTCCCTGCCCGTGCTGGCCGGGCGGATAGCTCCGGCGTTCAATCGCGCATTTTTCAGTCATGCATCTGGTGCCTTTGAGAAAGAGCTTCTCTCCTTCACGCCGGCACAACCGACAGACTGGCCCCCTATACTTAGCCACTGATGGCCTCCCCTGCTGACTCGTGGTGAATCATACTCGCCTCACCGTTCACTCGTCCCCCTACACTCACACGCGCCTCCGCTTGGGCGGCCGGCATCCATTATGGGGTATGGGCGTCACGTCGCGGATCAGATTGATGCGCAACCCCGCCGCCTGCAATGAGCGGATGGCGGATTCCCGTCCGGACCCCGGGCCGTTGA
>CAYGHZ010000324.1:0-2057 GCA_964349635.1 uncultured Candidatus Marinamargulisbacteria bacterium | reverse complement strand
TCTAACGACACGTTTCCTACCGCGATGCACATTGCCGTCATGATGGAAATTCATCGCCGGTTGATTCCTGCGACAGAAAACTTGAAGAAAACGCTCGACAAAAAAGCAAAAGAATTTGCCCAGATAGTCAAAATCGGACGTACTCATTTGATGGATGCGACGCCTCTGACATTGGGCCAGGAATTTTCCGGCTACGTGACGCAGCTGCAATATGGCATTGATCGAATTAAAGCCACGATTCCCAGACTTTCGGAACTGGCTTTGGGCGGAACAGCAGTGGGAACGGGGTTAAATACTCCGGTCGGATATGGGGAAAAAGTAGCCAAAGAAATCGCGAAGCAAACCGGACTTCCATTTGTTTCGGCTCCCAATAAATTCGAGGCGCTATCGGCAAATGATGCAATGGTGGAAGTCAGCGGCGCTCTAAAAGTGTTGGCGGCCTCTTTATTTAAAATTGCTAACGATATCCGTTGGTCGGCGTCCGGCCCGCGTTGCGGAATCGGTGAGTTGGTGCTCCCGGAAAACGAACCCGGATCGTCGATTATGCCCGGCAAAGTGAATCCGACTCAATGCGAGGCCATGACGATGGTGGCTGTCCAAGTAATGGGCAACGACGCCGCAGTGGGGTTTGCCGGCGCTTCGGGAAATTTTCAATTAAACGTCTTTAAGCCGGTGATTATTTATAACGTACTCCAATCTATTCGCTTATTGGCGGACGTGCAGGACAGTTTTAATGAACATTGCGCCGAAGGAATCGAGCCCAATCATGCGGCCATCGAAAAAAATCTGCAAAATTCGTTAATGTTGGTTACGGCGTTAAATCCCCACATCGGCTACGACAATGCGGCTAAAATCGCTAAAAAAGCGCATGCCGAAAATATTTCTCTGAAAGAATCGGCAAAGAGGCTGGCTATCTTAAGCGAAGAAGAATTTTCGCGGTTGGTGAAACCGGAGGAAATGGTAACGCCTACTTAGAATGTTTAAAATATAGGCTTTAAGGGTAGCATTTAGCTTATGGCTGACTTAGCCGGCCCATTGCTACCCCGAAACATACTATCAGGCCTATCGTCGCCAAAATCGCCCTCGCCGTTAGATCCGAGGGTAGAGCCGGTTTTGCGTATTAACCGGCAGGAATGGCAGAAAATGTTGAGTTTAGGGAAAGCCGACGAAACCGACCCCGAGGGAAACACTCTATTGCACCGCGTCATAGAGGGAAAATTGGCTGTCCGCGGGGCACTGCTGACCTATTCGAAAGAAGATCTAGCGAAAGAAGCGCTGGATGGAAAGTTTTTTACCGAAAAGGGAAATCAGGCCGGATTAACGCCCTTTCAATTGGCGGTTGAACAAAAACAATACAGATTGGCTGAATTGTTGCTAAAAAATGGCGCAAACTCAGAGGCTAGCTGGCCTAACGGAACGTTTCTTGCGACTCGCCTAGTTAGCGATCCCACATTTAATCCGGCGTCGTTTAAATTATTAACCCAAAAATGCTTACGCCCAATCCCTAGTCTAGCAATTAGTCCGGATCGAAGTAGATTGAATTCGCCGTTGGGAAGGATGTCCAAAGATCCCCGTTGGGCCCTTGAGCTGAAGAACGATATGAAAGTAAATGTAAAAGATTACGAGGCTATGTTGCCCGTAATCCCGTATTCTCCGGAAATTCGAGGTTTGATTGAGCCGGTTTTTGAAAAGTTAGATTTATTAGAAAAGGTGAGATGGGTAGCATCCGGAGAAGGCGTGTTAAACGTGAGACCGATAGTGCCGGATAATGCGCTTCCGGCCACGCAAATGATATGCCGAAAATGGGACAACCTGCCTCCGGAAGCCCAGCTGGTCTATAAAAATGACCGGGAATATGTAGAAAAATTTTTGCAAAAATTGGACCCGGCGCTGGCAAAGAACCCTGACCTATTATTTGACGGTTATGTCAAATTAATGAAAGCGTCATTTAAGGTGTTCGTAACGCCTTACGTTGGAACCCAAAAATTAAGCGTGGCGGACTTTACCCCCGGCATTAATTTCGAAAAAGGAATTTCGTACGACATTCAGTACAGGAA
>CAYGHZ010000323.1:0-2072 GCA_964349635.1 uncultured Candidatus Marinamargulisbacteria bacterium | reverse complement strand
AGCATGCATCATCAATATCTCGGATGCGTTTAAAATAAACAAAGCGCGGCTCAATGGTTTGCAATAACGTCAAACGTTGCAATATTGGAAGCGACGCCTTGCCGGAAATACGAACAACCCCGATGCCGCCCACCCCCAATGGAGTAGCGATAGCTGCTATCGTGTCATCGCTTTTCAATCACAACTCGCCGTTGAGGCCCTTCACCAGTGCTCGTGGTTTGAACTTGGCTATGATCTTGAAGTAACACATGCACCATCCGCCGTTCCGCCGCATTCATCGGCTCAAGCTCGACGCTATGGCCGCTGTCGATCACAGCTTGCGCTGCCTTCAAGGCCTGATTTTTAATGACGTCTTGGCGTTTCAGTCGATAGCTGCCCGCATCCAAAATGACCTTGGCCACTTGTCCAAATTTCTTATAAAGAAACGCCCGAATCAGCGTCTGATAGCCTTCTAACGTGGCCCCGTCCCGACCAATAATCAATCCAAAATCTTCCGAATCGACGATTTCGAGAAACAATTTATCATGGTCGATCTTTGACACCACCACCTTGCCTTGAAGCCCTGAAAGTGCCAGCAGCTCGGCCAACCGATCCTGCGCGAACTGAACCGCCTCGTCAGGAATAATAGAAAGCGCATAGTCTCGCTGCCTGGCTTCTTCTTCCATGATGCCTTGATTGCCTTTAAAGAATCCCAAAAAACCTTTTTTTTCCGCCATGGGTTACTCCTTTACGGTTACGGCTAAAGCCGGTCTCATCACAATATATTGGTGAATGGATGACAGCACCTGGGAAGCGGCCCAATACAACAAAACGCCTCCCGGCATTTTTAAGCAAAGAAAAAACATCATAAAAGGCATAAACATCATGAGCGTTGCTTGTTTGGGATCGGTTATGGTCATTTTTTGAGAAATATAAGTGGCCAACGCGATAAAAATAGGCAACACCATAAACGTGTCCGGCAATGTCAAATCCGGAATCCAAAACGAAAACAAGCCGCGATTGATCCCCTCTTGCGAAATCAAGGCATTAAATCCCGGACTCTTAATCGTATAGAAAATAGCGATAAAAACGGGAAGCTGGACAAGAGCCGGCAGACACCCGCCCAGAGGGTTCACTTTATGGGTTTTCCATAATTGCATCATCTCTTTACTTGCCTTATCAGGCTGGCCTTTGTATTTTTCTTGAATTTTCTTAATTTCAGGTTGAATTTTTTGGGTTTCTTTCATCGCCTTAAATTGCTTCTGGGTAAGCGGAACAAAAAGAATTTTCACCAAGATCGTCAACAACAAAATAGCAATCCCGTAATTGGGGTAAATGCTATCATAAGAAAACCTCAAAAACGGAATCATAAATTCATTAATCAAATAATCAATAGGGTTCATCGAATCCTCCTGCGCTAAACGGGTGGCAGCGGCACAGGCGACCAACGCCCATACTCACACCGCGAAATAATCCAAATCGGCGAATCGCCTGATCCATATAAAGCGAACAACTCGGGTAAAATCGGCAACGAGACGAAAATAGCTTTGAAATCGTTTGGCGATAAAAATAAATACAGAGAAGAATAAGCTTAGACATGAGGCAATAATTTCATAAGATCGGTTTCTGCTTTTTTGAAGAGCGTTCGCGCCAAATTAGACTTCGCTACCATTACAATATCAATATCCGATTTAATTTCATACTGATGCAGCCTAAACAGTTCTCGTAACCGACGTTTACATATATTTCGAATCACTGCGTTTCCTACTTTTTTACCGGCCACAAACGCTACTTTTCGGGTAGCCTCCTGCGCCTTTGAAAAATACACCTTAACACTTCCATTTTCAGCCATTCTTCCGGATTGAAACACATAACGAAAATGAGAGGGCTTGGTAATGCGGGGAGGGAGTTTAAACAGCGAGCTTGTGTCGGCCTTTTCGTCTACGCGCATTAATAACACGTCTTCCTCCAACAGTAGACATTCTGACAAGGAATCCGTGATTTTTATGACGTTTACGTTGATTGGGCTGAAAGGTTCGTTTCATAGATTTTGCATTATAGCAGATTCGATGTTTTGTCTATACAAAACCAAA
>CAYGHZ010000322.1:0-2080 GCA_964349635.1 uncultured Candidatus Marinamargulisbacteria bacterium | reverse complement strand
CCATAAAAGGCGAGTCATATCTTGAATCCGTCATTTTTTTGAATAAATCATTTCTTTGATCCTGGTTGAGCAAATCCAAGGAATGCATCTCAGAGGACGCAACTTTCAATATTTGTTCCGCCACGTCGTGAAATAGAGGAACGCTTCGAAACAGTCTTTTTATTAACTCATTGTCCGTTGTGAACGTTTCGGTAAGTGCATCTACCAAATTCATTCTGCATATATCAAAAATATCTCTGACGATACCCGTGCCAACTCTTGGGACAATGGTTCTTGCCATGAATGTTCCAAGCTGTCGATAATCCTTACCATGTGGAAACGCGCATAAGTAATCTACCAGCGAATGACCGCCCTCGCTGACCTTCTGCATCAACTCTTTTTGAGTTGACGTTCCATGTTTGGCCAGGTTGCCTATTACCAATGTTGCAGCCGATTCGATTTGAGCATCGAGGTCTTTCACGCCATAGTCCAATTTGTGTGTTTCAGCCAGTTCCTTGATAAGGGTAAGTTGCCGGAGTTTGGCTTCCGGCTCCTTGCATTGTTCCAGTTTTTCCTGCGCTTTTTTTAATTTTTCTGCCCCGCTTAAAGAACTTGATGATGACGATAATAATGAAACAGCCGAAGAACTCGATGAAACACTAGCCACAGAAAAAGAACTAGGACCAGATTTACTTACACTCACCTCGCTGCCACCCGAACTGCTCGACAATGAAATGCCGGAGGAATTAAATGAACTGGTTGAACCGGGACTACCCGATGACGATACCGACAACGAAGACAAAGTCACCGGCGGCATAATAGGGGTAGGCATATTAGCTGGCGCGCCAGTGGGTTGCATAGAAGGGGCATCAAGCGACACTTTCATATCATGCGCATACCCGCGCAACAGATTTACAAGCTGTACCCGGATCTGACCGCTAAATCCCAGCACCTGGTTCGCCTGAGATGTTGATTCCCCGGCAAGAGAAATATAATAGTTCAATATCCGGCATGCGTTCGCAATTCCCCGAGCATTGCTATCGCTAAAGCCTCCCGATGATCTCAAAGCAGGTTTAAACTGCTTCTCAATAATAGCCAATAGTTGTGAACGGACGGACGGCAACGTAACGGACTGTCTGGTAAATGGGGTGTTCGCCAAGCTCTGGTCAATGGCAACAGATTGAAGGGCTTCATTCGACGACCCGCCCAGCCGATCAATAGCTTGCACCTGAACCGCGATCGCTTCTTTTAGCCCCTTCGAGTTCTTTGGAACATCGTTACACTTACTGGCCGCTGACGGGTTCGGCAACGGATTATTCGATTTTATCGGCTGTGAACCTAACACGTTAACCTCCCTAAAGCGCTTCGCGCTTTACAGGTATGTTATCGACGCAAATCCAAAAAAATTGCGTAGGAAGATACCCCCCTCTATTGCAAAGCAATGGAGAGGGGTGTGGGATTAGGAGGTAGTCGAGGTCTTTGAATCCGTAGATGAATCTGATCGGGGTTCGAATTGCGGAACCGGTTCTAATAAATTAGGACCATCAGGTTCGTCTACAGGGGGACTTGGCGGCAAAGACCCAAAAGTGGTCGACGAAGATGTTTGATCAGCAATAAATTTCTCTGTTTGCCCAACAATAAACCTTACTGTTTGGGTGGATACATCTGTACTATTATTATTTTCCAGCCAAGACGATAAATTTACCTTCATTTCTTTGAGGTCTTTAGAGTCTGGAAATTCGGCCTTCAAATTTATCAGTCTTTGGCCATCAGCATTCCTAAATCTAGCGGTACTAGTTCGAGCCGCGATCCATATTCTCGGGAAAGACCCTGAATAGACGGACTCCGGCAAATCGCAGGGGATAGTGAACGCCTGTTTAACGTATTTGTGGTCAACTACATTTGCATACTGGTCATCGCCCTTCGCCAATTCAAGGCGGTGCGCCGCAGCGTAAATGGACGGGACAGCATCACTGTGCTCTTTACGACGTGCCCACCATCGCTCTACGTCGGCTTCCGTAGCCTTTTTATCAAATTTAAAACTAAAAGAATTCATCCATATTTCAAGACCATTTTTCTTATTTTCATTGGAGCCTAGGCC
>CAYGHZ010000321.1:0-2100 GCA_964349635.1 uncultured Candidatus Marinamargulisbacteria bacterium | reverse complement strand
GCGTGGTTGATTTTCCACTTCCAGTCGGACCGGTCACCAGAATCATTCCAAAAGGTTTAGCAATGGCTTCATTCAGCAATGACAAATTATTATCTGAAATGCCTAATCCGGATAATCCGACCGACAGATTCCCTTTATCCAAAATACGCATGACAATCTTCTCACCAAATGTCGTCGGCAAGATCGAAACCCGAAAATCAATAACCTTGTTAAGAACTTTTAATTTAAAACGCCCGTCCTGGGGAATACTTCTGATCGTAATATCCAGTTGCGAAAGAATTTTGATACGGACCACAACCGCGTTTTGATTTTCTTTAGGCACATTCAAAATATTATGAAGAATTCCATCTACCCGGTAACGCACCCGGACCTCATCCACCATCGGCTCAATATGAATATCGGACGCCCGCTGGCGCAACGCTTCCTGGATAATAAGATTGACCAAACGGATAATCGGAGCTTTTTCACTTTCATCCACAGACGCATCAACATCTTCGCCCCCGGTTTTTTCGGAAATAATTTCGAAATCTTCGACATGAATATCTTTGCTTATCTGATTGACCGACGCGGACGCCTTTAAACCATAAAATAAATCAATCGCTTTCTGGATCCCGATTGAAGTACAAAGAACAATATCAATATCTTTTCCCGTCACATTTTTTAAATCATCTACCACAAAAACATTCAGCGGATCAGCCATGGCGACAGTCACCGATGCTTCGGTGTTGGATAGAGGAATGATGTTATAAAGGCGGGCAACTCGTTCGGGCACAATCTCTTTAAGAACAGGATCAAGTTTATACTTGGCCAAATTAATAAAAGGAACGTTGAGTTCTCGAACCAAAAGCATCAACAAATCCTGCTCTTGAATAAGACCAATTTCAATCAAGGCCTTATCCAGACTAAAGCCTTTCTTTTTCTGAAGAATGATGGCTTCGTTCAAATTCTCTTCACTGATCTTTTTAGATTTAATCAGTGTCTGGATAACGCGGTCTCGTAAAGTTTGTGACATAAGTTAGTTGTTTTTTTTGATTTGTATCTCGTATCTGGTATCTCGTAAAATCAACTCGAGATACGAGCGACTAGATACAAGATACGAATTTATCCCGCCGCCTCATCCGAAGCCGTTACGCGCAATACTTCTTCCAGCGTGGTTAAACCGACAAGGGCCTTGGCCAAACCATCCTCACGCATTGTTTTCATCCCCTCTTTTCTCGCCTGTTCTTTAATTTTGAATTCACTGGCCCGATTCAAAATCAATTCTTTGACCGCTGAAGAAAAGATAAGGATCTCGGTAATTCCCACTCGCCCCTGATAACCGGTGTTAAAACATTTTTTACATCCCTTGGCCCTGAATAATTTAAATGTACTATTGGAAGAAACCCTGGTTAATCCGACTTTAACCGCGACCGGTTTCAACACCACATATTCTTCCTTGCATTGAAAACAAACCCTCCGCAGTAAACGCTGAGCGACAATCGCCAACACAGCTGAACAGATCAAGAAAGGCTGGATGCCCATATTCATCATACGGATAATGGAACCAGCGGCCGTGGTGGTATGAAGAGAACTTAAAACTAAATGCCCTGTCAGCGCGGCTTTGATGGCAATATCCAGCGTTTCCGTATCCCGAATTTCTCCAATCATAATAATGTCCGGATCTTGACGCAAGATAGACCGCAGACTCGTCGCGAAGGTGAGCCCCATCGCCGGCCTGACATTCACCTGATTAAGTCCGCGCATTTGGTATTCAACCGGATCTTCGACGGTCACGATATTTTTTTCCGGAGAATCGACTGATTTTAAAATTGAATACAAGGTGGTCGTTTTTCCACTGCCCGTTGGGCCGCAGGTGAGAATCATTCCGTGAGGTTTGAGCGCGCATTCTTTTAATCGTTTAAGCGATTCCGGTTCAAAACCAAGTTTTTCCACATCCAGAACCGTTCCGCCCTGATCTAAAATACGCAGACAAATTTTTTCTCCCAGCGCCGTCGGCAAGATCGAAACCCGGAAATCCACTTCTTTATTCCCGGATATCACTGTTTTAAACCGCCCATCCTGAGGAAGACGATGTTCGGAAATGTCCAGATTGGAAATAAC
>CAYGHZ010000320.1:0-2107 GCA_964349635.1 uncultured Candidatus Marinamargulisbacteria bacterium | reverse complement strand
CATCAAACCGAAACGCGTCGTTCATTAGATTACGCTTCATAATAAACACCTGCGCGGCCTTCTGAAGCTTGTGGACTTGGTTATGCTGAATATACTCCAGCGGATGAATCATGCTGTTATTTTGAAAATTCTTCACTTCCACAAACACCCAAATTCCCTCCGGATCGCGAAACACCAAATCCAGCTCGCCATACCGCGTCCGAAAGTTTCGCATCACAAACCGATACCCCAATTTCTCCAGATACGCCTGCGCAACAACCTCGCCGGCGTTGCCTTTTTCTTTAGATTTCAAACAAGGGCTCCTGCCGGGTCAAATTAAAACTGCGTCGATGCACGCCGCAAGGGCCATGCTGAAACAGCAAATCATAATGCAGGGCCGTGCCATAACCCTTATGCGCGTCAAAGCGATACTGTGGAAACTTGATCGCCAGGTTTCGCATAATCCGATCCCGGGTGACCTTGGCGACAATCGAGGCGGCGCTAATAGCCGGGACGGTGCGATCACCCTGAACAATCGCCCGAGCGCCTTTAATATTCGGAGTTTTGTTGCCATCAATCAGGACTTCTCCCGGTTTATTTTTCAGTTTTGCCACCGCGCGTTTCATGGCTTCCATGGTGGCCTTAAAAATATTGATCCGGTCAATCATTCCGTGACTGACAATGCCTACCCCGATTTCACAGCCCGTAAGCAACACAAAAATATCCTCGCGCTGCTCGGCAGACAGCAACTTAGAATCTTTCAGGATGGTAATGGGAAAGTCGGGCGCAAGGATCACCGCCGCGGCGACAACCGGGCCGGCTAATGCGCCTCGCCCGGCCTCGTCAACGCCAGCGACGCAGGAGAAGGACGGCATTGTGACCGCCAAAGCCGAAACTGTTGGACATCGCGTACTCAATCTCGCGATTCACGGCTTTGTTAGGGATATAGTTTAAGTCACAAAATTCATCCGGGTTTTCAAAGTTCATCGTCGGCGGAATCAATGAATGTTCCAACGCCAAACAGCAGGCGATCAATTCAATGGCCCCGGCGGCGCCCAACAAGTGCCCCGTCATCGATTTGGTCGAACTCACCGCCATTTTATACGCATGCGGCCCAAATACTTTCTTAATCGCAATCGATTCGTTTTTATCGTTAAGATCGGTGGAGGTACCATGCGCATTCACATAATCCACTTTGTCCGGCGTAATACCCGCCATATCCAATGCCATTTGCATCGCGCGAACGGCGCCTTCGCCTTCGGGGGCTGGGGCCGTTATATGATACGCGTCGCCAGAGGCGCCAAATCCAACCACTTCGGCATAAATCTTAGCGCCGCGTGCTTTAGCATGTTCCAATTCTTCAAAGATTAAAATCCCCGAACCTTCACCCATCACAAATCCATCACGATCCCGATCAAACGGACGCGAGGCATGTTCCGGATCGTCATTGCGTTGCGACAATGATCGCGCTGCGCAAAAACTGGCCAAACCCAGAGGCGTTACACAAGCTTCCGATCCACCGGCGATCATCGCTATCGCTTCGCCATCTTCAATCATTCGAAACGCATTGCCCATCGAATTTGCCGACGATGCACACGCCGTCACCGAACATGCATTCGGACCCTTGGCGCCAAAATGAATCGCCACGGCGCCTGCGGCCATATCACAAATCATCATCGGAACGGTAAAGGGGCTTAAACGAGCAGGGCCCTTTTCGGCCAAGACTTGGCAAGCCGTTTCAAGGATTTCAATGCCGCCAATTCCTGATCCTATTTCAACGCCGATATGATCTGCGTCTTTATGGATGTCGAGGCCGGAATGCTCAATCGCTTCTTTAGCGGCGGCGACTGCCAACATAATAAATCGGGCAGTGCGGCGCGCTTCTTTTTTATCGAAATATTTTTCCGGATCGAAATTTTTTAACTGACCGGCAATGTGTGTGGTGTAAGCGGACACATCAAACGACGTAATTTTAGCAATACCGGATTTCCCATTTTTCAGGGACTCCCAATATTCCGGAACGGAATTGCCCACCGGGTTGAGAGTACCGTACCCGGTGATCACAACGCGTTTTCTATTCATCGCGGACTACTTACTGGCGGTTGTTAAAATATAATCGACGGTTTTA
>CAYGHZ010000319.1:0-2118 GCA_964349635.1 uncultured Candidatus Marinamargulisbacteria bacterium | reverse complement strand
TATTTATATGGACCAAGGGACTCTCATTTTTTTGTTGGGGGGAAGTATCGGAACAAAGGGAAAAATAGCAAAAAAAATGCAAAAAGACGCAAAAAAAGAGTTAATTAAGAGAAATTTGGGGTTTATCGACATATATCCGATTCCTCATTCGGAGCAGGCGGCGCTGCTGGGCGCAACGCAATTTATTTCAGCCGAGCCACCAACGTACGAAAATTAATTTTCAGCAGTCGAGCCGTTTCTTTTTTATTAAACCCGCATCGCTCATAGACAGCCTTGGCGTATCGTTTAACCAGCTGCTCTTCGGTTAAATGCTCTTCCAAAGCGCGGCCCACTACGCGATCCTCCTTGTCTGAGTCAATCGGCAACAAATGACGCGGTATAACAGCGCTATTGCAAAGAATGACAGCCCGAGCAATGACATTCTGTAGCTCCCGCACGTTTCCTTTCCAGGAATAATTCTTGATCGCCTCCAACGCCTCCGGACTAAAACCGGAAACGGCCTTGTTATATTCCTGAGCCATCGATACAAGAAAATGTTTTGCTAGCAGAATAACGTCATCCCCGCGCTTCCGAAGCGGCGGCATCGCGATCGGAAAATGACTAAGCCGGTAAAACAAATCTTCGCGAAACGTTTTGGCCTTCACCATAGATTCCAAGTTGCGATTGGTGGCCGCAATAATGCGAACATCGGCCTTGATCGTCTTATTCCCACCCACACGCTCAAACTCTTTTTCCTGCAAGACCCGCAACAATTTAACCTGTAAGTTTGGGGTCGTTTCGCCAATTTCATCAAAGAAAAGGGTCCCCTGTTGAGCCAAGTCAAATCTACCCAGCTTCGTTTCTTCCGCCCCGGTAAACGCGCCCTTCTCGTAGCCAAACAGTTCGCTTTCAATCAACGCCTCCGGAATCACAGCGCAATTAATGCGAATAAAGGGCTTGCCCGCCCGCAAACTCTTTTCGTGTATCGCCGTTGCAATTAACTCTTTGCCTGTTCCGCTTTCTCCTTGGATTAAGACCGTCATATCGGTCTTGGCCACTCGCTCAACCAAGTCAAACAAATCATGCATAAGTCTACTTTGGCCCACAATCTCAGGAAATTCTTGATTCAGCAGAACGACGCGGTGCAGCTTTTCGTTCTCTTCGATTAATCGAACATGAGAAATCGCATCGGAAACCGCCAATCGAAACTCATCACCGGGAAACGGCTTCTCCAGATACCGAAAGGCCCCCTCTTTTAAAAACGAAACCGATGTATTCTTGTCCCCGTGCGCCGTCATCACAATGACGGGAACCTTCGGCATCACAGCTTTAATAGCCTTCAAGAACTCGAGACCGTTCATTTGAGGCATTTGGTAATCGACAACAATCACGGTTGGCGACATTTCCACCGCCAGCCTTAACCCCTCTTTGCCATTCTTTGCAGTAACAAGGCGATATTCTTCGTCGGACAACAGGCGATGCATCGACGCTAACAAATTTTTCTCATCATCAACGATCAGAAGAGAGGCATCAAACATCTAGCGATGATTAAAAAGTACAATTGCACTTTTTGCAATAGACGGTTGTCATAAGCCTACATTAACGATTGTTTGGCCTTGACCCTAATTGGCAAGTCATTTGCAAATATCCAGAATATGCCTAAGAAAAAAGATGAAAAGAAGTTAGACTCCGTCATTGAAAAAGCAATCCAGTCAGCCAAGGGGATTTATAAAATTCAGTCGTTTGAATGTAAGTTTAATTCGCTGGTTTATTATCAATACATCAAGATTCTTCTGAATCTGGATCGTGAGTCCGACCGCTATCAAAATATGCTAAGCAATTTAGGTCAGCTGAATAACGCGGAGCAAAAACTTTTGGAATACGCCTATAAAAAGGTGGAAGACCACCTCAGCCAATCCAAAGTAACGCTGCAAACCGCTTAGTTGACACCCCGTTAGATTCCTTTTATAGAAGAAGCCATGCGGGAAAGCGACTGGTCTTCGATCAACGAATTTGCGGGCGGCCTTGCGCATGAAATCAACAACCCGCTAGGGTTCGTTGAAAATAATATTTTTGCCCTTCAAATCTATATCTCCAAATTCAAAGACATCCTGAATGATTATCGGGATTTATCTAAAG
>CAYGHZ010000318.1:0-2127 GCA_964349635.1 uncultured Candidatus Marinamargulisbacteria bacterium | reverse complement strand
GATTTATATTAGGTAACACCATGGTAGTTAAACGAGAAGCACTCGATACTTTTTTTGCCTCCAATTCTACACAATTGGGGTTGGCCAATACGCTTCATGAAGCGTTCGACATTACGTTCGGCCAAAAATATGGTGGGCTTGCATTTTGGTTAGCTGAACCTAAAACACACACCAAAGAACGATTTGGGTTTGATAAAGAAATACTGGTGATCTACTCACCTCATCCTAAAACTGATGCCAGGGTTTTAACAGCGATAGAAAACATTAGTCGAATCCCTGATTTCAAACACAGAATTGATCGAGTTGTCGTTATCCTAATCCACCACGGCGACAATAAAACAACGAATGATCTTATACAAGGTCAGGCGGATTGGATTGTTGTTCCGTTTCACGCTGATGAACTTGCAAATCCAAATCGGGGCGATCTTTTCATTCGTTCGCGAATATCTCAGCGCACAGGTTCTGTTGATTTATTTGGAATTTCATCCCCGATAAAAACTGACAAGTATTTTTTTGGGAGAAATGATCTAGTCCAAGAATTGGTAAACAGGGCTATTGCGAAACAAGAGAGCTCTGGGCTTTTTGGCTTGCGCAAGACAGGAAAGACCTCAGTTCTATTCGCTATACAGCGGCGTTTAGCTGATCGTCCTGTGCTGATTTCATATTTTGATTGCCAAAACCCAAGTCTCCATGCTGCTAGATGGTGGCAAGCCCTCGAAAATATCGTTGCGGCATTAAGCAATACACTTAAGAATAATTTTAATAGAACCGCCCGAGTACATTCTGACTATACCCAAATTAATGCTGGCAGGGATTTTTCCTCTGACATTCAAACTTTAATATCTACTGGAAATATTGATAGAGTAATTATGATGCTTGATGAGATTGAACATATCACTCCAAAGTTGAGCGGCGCATTAGGCACACATTGGGATAATGACTTTCTTCCATTTTGGCAAACTATCCGGGCGGCACATCAAGAATCAAACGGTAAGATAACTTTCATTGTTGCCGGAGTTAATCCAGCAAGTGTTGAGAAAACTCATTTTGGAAATATGCCCAATCCAATCTTTCAGCTTGCTGTTCCCCATTATCTCGAACCATTATCGCCTCAAAGCGTACGTGAAATGGTCCGTTCTATCGGTAGATATGCGGGCCTGACGTTTGAAGAAGATGTGTATTCCTATTTGGCCAGTACTTATGGGGGACATCCATACTTAATTCGCATCGCGTGTAGCGAAGTTTGGGGAAAAAGTAACGTATTGGATCCTGAAGTAAGAGCAATTGTTTCTGTTTCCAATTTTCAAGATTCTGGCCGTGAAATACGGGCCAGATTGTCCCAACCAATTAAAGATATCCTCCTTTCTTTGGTCTGGTGGTACCCAGATGAATACGACCTCTTAAGAATTATCGCCGCCGGTGATAAAAAATTCGCTCAAGAATACCTTAGGGGCGATCCTCATCATGTTACCCAGTACATAAAATACGGGATTTTAAAAAATCACGATGGAGACTTTGCAATTTTAGACCTACGTGATTTTCTTATTAATCGTGGGGCTGATTATAAAAAAGAACTCTCGCCATTTATGCGTGGTGATATTCCACCTGAACTTTTGCCAGACGTCCCAGACCTTGCATCCCTGGGCGAGCTTTTTACCAAACGCTGCAACCTTGAAATTCTTTTACGCAAATTAATCATAATGTATTTCGGCGTAAAAAATAATTGGGATGAGAAAAAAATTTCTGACTCATTGGCGAAAAGTTTGCATGCGCGTCCAGACAGAAAAGATCCTCATGCGATCTTTATAGGACGGTCACCGAAAGATGTTGTCAACGATCTTTACACGCTCGACCTTAAATCGATCATTACTTCTAATTGGGACATGTTTTCTCCTTTATTTAATGCCAATAAATCTAGATTTGAAATGAATATGGATTCGATTAACCAAGCCAGACGAGTGGAGGCCCATACAAAACCAATAAGTACTTCTGAGATGGAAGATTTTAATAATAGTTATGGATGGCTATTCAATCGGATCAATAAAGTTCCAAATCTTTCAATATAAACAACCAAATTACCCAGAAAGCCTAGCCGAAGTCCTTTCACCTCCGCCTCAAGACCTGAAA
>CAYGHZ010000317.1:0-2136 GCA_964349635.1 uncultured Candidatus Marinamargulisbacteria bacterium | reverse complement strand
TCGGAAGACGCGAACAAATTCCCCTTTGATTCGGTGACCACTTACGCCGAACCGCAGGTCCGAAAAATCGTCGTCGACGCCATCGTCAATAAATCGTTCCCCAAAGGTCAGGCCGGACGCGCGCAAGCGCTTCTTAAAACCGTTCTTGATTTAAAAGACGGTCGAGACCAAATCAATTTCACCTATCAGCCGTTTTACAATTTGCCGAAACCGGGCACCCAAGAAATTATCATGAAACAGAGCACCGATCTTTTTACGATGCAAAACCTGTTTTATTTGGTCGTAATGGTTTTGGCGATACTGTTTACGTTAGTTTACGTCTTCTTTCAATGGCGCGGCAACAAACAGTTGGCAGCCGTCAAAGGCGGCGGAGGCGAAGGTGGCGGATCAACCAACATCAGCGTCAATCCCAGCTTTGAACTACCCAAAGGCAGCGGCGGCGGTGGTACGGGTGGAAATATTCAGTTAAAACAAGCGCCCCAAATTAAACGCTATTTTGACTTTATCAGCGACGATAACATTGAACCCTTAACCGCCATCATCAAGGCAGAAAAGCTGCCTGCAGATCAAATAGCGATCATCGCCGCGTCACTGTCCTCTGACCTTACCGCAAGATTATTGGGCAGCCTGGAGTTGAACGAGCAGGCCATCGTTTCAACCGCGATGTTGAGTCAAAAAATGATAGCGCGCCCCGTGTTGGACAAACTGGAAGCCCGAATCAAAGATCGCTTGGAATGTATGGTCGGCGGCGAACCAGTGTTTAAAGGCGTCTTTAATTTGGTGTCCAGCGACACCAAAAAGAAATTATTGGCAACATTAATTAAGACCGATCCCACAGGCTACAAAGGCTTCCGCGCCAATGTCATTATTTTTGACGATCTAAAATTATTAGAAGATGCGGAACTAAAACTTTTGTTGTCGGAAGTGAATTTGGAAAAGCTTGCGACCGCAATGGTTTCGACCGACGAGAAAACCAACCAAAAAATCGAAGTAAACCTAACGGCCAATGCCAAAGACGTCGTGAAGCAATTTTTGGATTTTAAAGGCAAAAGCACGCCAAAAAAAGATATCGAAGCCGCGCAGGATAATATTTTGAGTATTGTGACCCGGCTGGAAAATCAGGGGAAAATAAAGTTGAGGGCGAAGATTAAGGGTTAGGATAGGCTCGCCTAACCCACTCCAACGCCTGTTCCAACGTCTGAATTTTCCCATCTAACTGCAATTCAAACGCTTCTTTCGCAATTTTTCCCAGGCGAGGCCCGGCTGCAAACCCTAGTTCCATCAAATGCCGCCCCTGCAAAATGGGATGCGGCTTTTGATCATGAACCGCCAAATGCGACGCCCGTTGCATCAACCAATCGCCAGCCGGATGCTCGCGCGCCAACGCATCAGGCGTGGTTCGTCCAAAATGATCCGCTCGCGCCAACAAAAGCAAATCGCCGATCGGAACTTTCATCGCCAGTCGCCGAATCGCACTATCGGAAACGGTTTGCTTCAAATTGGCCTTATATAACATCGCCGGTTTTAAATGGTGCGCCACCAAGGGCGCCACGGCCTGCACGATATCTTTGTCATCCAATAACCGTTTCAAAAACGATTTTGTGGGCTCGACACCCGCTTCTTCATGACCCAAACTGCGCCAATGTCCGTCGGAGAATTTGGTGGTGCTAGGTTTTCCAAAGTCATGGCAAATCGCCGCCAACAACAGCACAATATTATTCGAAAGCGCGGCCATTTCATCCACCACCATCAACGTGTGGACCCAGACGTCGCCCTCCGGGTGCCATTCGGGGTCTTGCGGCACGTCGATCAATGCCGATAGCTCCGGAAACAATTTTAGAATTCCTAATTCTTTAGCCCATTTCAGACCCATCGAAGGACATCTCGATTTCAATAGCAGTTTCTTAAATTCTTCCCAGATTCGCTCTTTAGGCAATTCGGTCAAATCGATCGATCGGCAAAGCGCCACCGTCTCGGGATCGATATCAAATTCAAACCGCCCCGCGAATTGCATCGCACGCAGCACACGCAGCGGATCTTCGGAAAAGGCCGGGCCCACATGCCGAATGATTTTCTTCTTTAAATCTTCTCGCCCATGAAAAGGATCCAAGATTTCATCGGTGAGAGGATCTAATC
>CAYGHZ010000316.1:0-2146 GCA_964349635.1 uncultured Candidatus Marinamargulisbacteria bacterium | reverse complement strand
CGCTTGGCGAATGTCCGAGTAAATAATCTCTATATGCCATTTCCCCCTTACCCTCAGGCTTCACGGTCAAATATTCCAATTTTCCATCGATAATGCGAGCATCCAAAATTTTAAGTCGCTTTCCATCTACAATCTTGAATGCGCCGGGGGTAGGGGAGAACGCGCGAATTTTTCCCAGCATTTTTTTGGGGTCTGCTTCCCTCAATTCCATATCGTCTTTTTTAATTTTGGCGCAATAACTGGCTTCGCCATCTTGCGGCGTCGCCAGATAGCTGTAACTGGTTTCATGTTTTTTTAAAAAATTAATTAACGTATCGGCGGATAGTTGAGCCAGGCGATCATGCAGCTTTCCAAAATTGTCGTCGCCAATAGAAATATCGGCCATTTCCAAAACATCGCCCTCGTCCATTTTTTCGTTCATTTTCATAAGCGTGACCCCGGTCTTTTCATCGCCGTTAAGCAGGGCGGCTTGGATAGGCGATGCCCCGCGATATTTGGGTAGAAGCGACGCATGAAGATTGATACAAAAATACGTGTCGGTGACGATCTTTGGTAAAATCATGCCGTAGGCAATGACGACTATTAAGTCCGGGTTTAATTCTTTGACCTGATTCGCTAATTCGTCTTTTGACGTTGGGGTAAAAACCGGGATATTTTTTGCGGCTTCTTTGACCGGGCTGGGCGACAGGATCTTGCCACGGCCTTTGGGGGCGTCGGGGCGGGTAAAAATGCCGATAATTTTTCCGGTAAAATTTTTATTTAGTGCATCCAAAGCGGGTACGGCAAAATCGGGCGTGCCCATAAAGACAATGCGATTGGTTTTCATTGGTGATTGAATTGTACCATTTGCCTATCTATACTGGAGACCAGATGCGAGAAAAAAAAAATCCGTTTGAAAAAGAATTAGCAGCCTTTGAAAAAGACAAGGAAAAGCTTTTGGCCGAACACGAGGGGAAATATGCCCTGGTCAAAGAAGATAAGGTTGTGGGTGTGTTCGAAAGCGAAAATGACGCGATTAGCCAAGGTTATGAGCGATTTGGCACGCAGCTTTTTCTGGTAAAACATATTAGCGAAAAAGACGAATCCATGAATTTTCTTTCGTTTAATTTGGCAGTTTAGCGGATGCCGTCGTTTACTATTCAGTTGGCAGATTTGCGAAAATTGGGGCCCTTGGTCGAGCTACAGTTGATGGTGTCTCAGGCGCTTGAAGATGTGCTTAAAAGAGACCAAAAGGCAGCGCCAAAACCGATTATGGTATCAGGAATGATTGACACCGGCGCAACAAATACCGTTATCCAAGAGGGTTTGGCAAAAAAGCTCGGTCTAAAGCCCATTGGATTGCGAAAAATAACGACTCCGTCTTCAGTTGATGTTGAATGTTTAACCTATCAATTAAGATTGGATTTTCCAAACGGGCCAAAAATCGAAGTGGTGGCGATCGAGGCGCCGCTTCAGGCGCAACATATACAATGTCTGATCGGGAGAGATATTTTAAGTCATGGCGTATTTGTTTATACGGGATATGTGAATACGTTTACTCTGAGTTTCTAGCTCTTTTTACATGTTACAATGCCCAACATGAAACACCTTCCCAAAGTCTTAATCCTTGGTCGCCCCAACGTCGGTAAATCAACCCTTATTAATCGAATTTTAGGTAGAAAACGGGCGATTACGCATGACAGCCCAGGCGTGACGCGCGATTTGGCGTCGTTTCGCGTTGAAAGAAATGAAAAAGAATTTGTGATTTTGGATAGCGGCGGATTGATGTTGGTGAAATCCGATGTGGATCGGCTGCAAAAAAAAGTAGAAGCGATGGTCAAAAAAGCCATCGAAACAGCGGATCGCATTATTTTTGTCGCCGACGCGATGACCGGTCCCACCAACCTGGACGTGTCGATTGCCAAGATGATTCGGCCTTATGCTGAAAAAGCCATTTTGGTAATTAACAAATCCGATAATGAAAATCGCGCCATGATCGCGCCGGAATTTTTCCGCGATAAAATCGCGCTCGTCGGCGCGCTTTCGCCCAGCCTGCACGACATCTTCCCGACTCCCTTCAGCGCCAGCCAGTACACCGCCGGCGTGGAAATCCAGGCGAACTTCGTCGATACGCTGTCGGCGGGCGATCCCGTCCATCCCATCCCTC
>CAYGHZ010000315.1:0-2190 GCA_964349635.1 uncultured Candidatus Marinamargulisbacteria bacterium | reverse complement strand
CCAGATGGCTTGCAACACAGATGGGGCCCATCCCCGGCCCGCCGCCGCCGTGAGGAATGCTAAAGGTTTTGTGCAAATTGATGTGGCAAACGTCCGCGCCGATTAAGGCCGGTTGCGTCAACCCCACTTGGGCATTTAAGTTGGCGCCGTCCATATAGACCTGGCCGCCGTGTTGATGAATGACTTGGCAGACGTCGCGGATATCTTCGTCGAATACGCCGTAGGTGGATGGATACGTCACCATGCATACCGCAAGGCGGTCCTTGAATTGCTCCGCTTTCTTTTTTAAATCCGCCATATCCAAATGGCCCGATTCTTCACAATTCACAATTACAATCTCCATACCGACCATCGCCGCCGAGGCTGGGTTGGTACCGTGGGCCGACACGGGAATCAAGGCTACGTTGCGATGAGGTTGATCGCTATAATATTCGCGAATGGCTAATAGGCCGGCATATTCGCCCTGCGCGCCGGAATTGGGTTGTAGCGAGGCGGCGGCAAAGCCGGTAATTCGGCACAAATAGTCTTCTAATTCTTTAAAAATCTGGGCATAGCCTTGCGCTTGTTCCGCCGGGCAAAACGGATGCAATTGCGAAAAGCCAAGCCAGCTTAAAGGCATCATTTGTACGGTTGCATTTAATTTCATGGTGCACGATCCCAAAGGAATCATCGAGGTGGTTAGGCTTAGATCTTTGGATTGCAGGCGGGTGATGTAGCGTAGCATTTCGGTTTCGGAATGGTAGGAATTGAAGACGGGGTGCTTCAGATATGGCGATTGGCGCGGAGACGCATAATTATGCGTCTGTACGACTATCGGGCTGCCGCCAAATATTTTTATGATTTGATCTAGATCGGCTTGGGTGGTGGTTTCGTCGAGCGAGATGCCGATGGAATTGTCATTAAAATAACGGACGTTGATTCCTTCGATTTTTCCTTTATATGGGATTCTCAGCGTATCAAAAAATTGGGCGTTTCGCTGTTTGATCCCCAATTTTTTTAGGGCTTCATTGAGGCTGTGCGCTTGGTTGTGGATGCGTTGTGCGATGGCGCGCAGGCCGTCCGATCCGTGATAGACGGCGTACATCGAGGCCATGATGGCAAGCAGCGCCTGGGCGGTGCAGATATTGGATGTGGCTTTATCGCGGCGAATATGTTGCTCGCGGGTTTGCAAGGCCATTCTTAACGCCCGTTTTCCATGTTTGTCGACAGACACGCCAATAATTCGGCCCGGCATTGTACGTTTGTAGGCGTCTTTGCAAGCCAGATACGCCGCATGCGGACCGCCGTAGCCAAGAGGAACGCCGAAGCGCTGAGTCGTCCCTATCATGATATCGGCTTTGGGTGGGTCAAATAGAGTCAGGCTCAGAAGATCGGCTGCCACAACCAGCGGAACGTTTAGATCAACATTTATGATTTCGCCGTCTTCGCAAGGAAATTGGACAATCGCGCCAAACACGGCGCTTAAATCGGCTTTGAGAATATCGCCGATTTTTAGCTTGATCCCTAAGGGAAGCGCGCGGGTTTTGAGGACGTCGATGGTTTGGGGAAAGCACCGATCCGATACAAAAAATGTTTTTGATTCCGTTTTGCTGCTGCGGTACAGCATCATCATTGCCTCGGCGGCGGCGGTGGCTTCATCTAATAGGGACGCGTTGGCGATATCCATTCCGGTGAGATCGGTCACCATGGTTTGAAAATTTAAAAGCGCTTCCAGCCGGCCCTGAGAAATTTCGGCTTGATAGGGCGTGTATTGGGTATACCAGCCTGGGTTTTCAAAAATATTGCGTTGAATGACGGGTGGCACAAAGCAGTTGTAATAGCCCATGCCAATGTATGTTTTTACAACCTGATTTTTTTGGACGATTTGATGCAATTCATGAAGCAATTCTGCTTCGGTTAAGGGAGCCGGCAAATTCAGCGGAGTTTTGAGCCGGATGGCCTTGGGTACGGTTTGGTCGATTAGTTCGTCCAAGGATCGGACGCCGATGGCGTGTAACATTGGATCGAGGTTGTTTTCTTGGATGCCGATGTGGCGATGGGAAAATTGGGAGTTTGTCATCGAAATAACATAACAACGGCCGGTAACTTTTGCCAGCAAATAAATTATACATAATTGTTTTTATATTTTAATTTTTGACTATTTAGTGAAATTTAATAGAATCGTTAATCGATAATCCAAATAATATTCCC
>CAYGHZ010000314.1:0-2204 GCA_964349635.1 uncultured Candidatus Marinamargulisbacteria bacterium | reverse complement strand
ATGAAAATCGACCGTGCGCCTCCGGTGATCATCCTTACTCCCGATGTACTTCGCATGGTGACATCCTCCGCCACCATTTCTCTCTCCGGAACGATTTTTGATCCGGATTCCAAAATAATTTCCAAAGTAAACATTACCCCTTCCCTTAATTTGACCATCCAACCCAATGGCGAGTTCGCTGCCATCGGCACGCTACCGGAAGGCCAACAGACGGTCGTCATTTCCGCTACGGATGTCTTTGGTCATACGACTACCCGAAACCTAAGCCTTTTGGTCGACCGAACGCCACCCAGCATGACTATCACCACACAGTCGCCAAAAGTGCTCTTTGTGTCAGATACGGGTCAGAAAAAATGGGATTACGGCTATCGATTGTCAGATAATTTCTCGCAGAATTTCAATCTGACTCTCTCGGTGCCAAAGCTAAACTATCGAGTGACTAAACGAGTTGGCGCTCAGGTTAACGATGCGCTCGATGTGTTGTCGTTATCGTCGATCTGGACGGGAGACGGCACCACCTTAAATGTTATTGCCATCGCCGAAGACGACGCCGGAAATCACGTTGAGAGTAGTGAGTCGGTTACGATTGTGAATCGTATCACCGCGCCTTCAATGACGCTCTCAGACCTCAAGGCCAGCTACCTGAAGCCGTTAATCGCCACGCTCAATACTCAAGCCATCGACCGGTTGGAGTTGCCCGGCGCGACGCTAAAATTCAGCTTAACGCGCCGCTCGAATGCGTTGCTTGAAATTCCGGTATCCGGATTTCCATTCACCCCTGCGGCCGATCTTGCAGACGCCGAGGACTATGCGATTCAAAGTGAGTTAGTTTGGGATGGCGCCACGCGAATGAAAGCGGTGGATCCGGCACCTATTTCTATTCGAAATACTCCGGTGAATTTGTCCGGCCTAAAACTGGCCAAGACGATCCTCGGACCGCGCGATACATTACAAGTGCTCACCTCCGGTATTGAAGTAGCCGCCATTGCGACTATGAATCAACGGCCGCTAACGATTCAAGGATTGGCAGACGGTTTACATTCTGTCGCCGTCACCACCCGTTCAAAATGGAACGTTCCGTCGTCTGCGACACTAAACTTCACATTAGATACGACGCCACCAGTGATCGCAGTCGAAAATCCAGTCGTCAAATTCTCTGCGTTTAAACAGTCCGAAATTCCCGTTCCCATTTCAATCAATGAGCCGGGCTGCTCGGTTCGTTACACGGTTATTAATGCGCCATCGTTATTTGTGGATGCCAGCAAATTTACTGATAAACAGGTGCTTTGGAACGGCAAAACAGGCCCAGACAACTACCTGGATAACGGCGAGTACGTGGTCACTGTGATCGCTACCGATTCAGCAGGTAACGAAGGGCAAACGACGTTTACGGTTCAGCACCAAAAAGACGTTCCGATGGCCTGGGTAGAAACCGGATTTGAAGCGTTGAATCCGGCCAAAGGTGCCAAAACGATCAAACTTCATTTGGAACAAGATTTTCAGAATGTCACGCTCACCTTGCGGTCGGATTTGGATAAGCGTGTTCTAAAAACCTATTTCCAAGATCAGAAGATGACCAAGGGCATTTATGATTTGGCCTTTGACGGCAACGGCTTAATCGATGGTGGCTACCAATTGGTGGTCACCGCCAAGGCGTTTTTACAAGACAACGAAGCTGTTGAGCAGCAAAAGATTTTCTTCGTGAAGTCGCGTATTGCGGACATTGCGCCCGCTCTTTCCCGAACCAGCTATCGCAAAGGGAAAACGCCGATTGCAATCTCTAATCTGACACCGGCGGGTTCCAATGCGTTTCGAATTGAAATTCTGAACGCGCAAGGAGCCGTTGTTCAAACTGTCTTAGACAAGCCGTTATATGGCGCGGAAGTCACAGTCCCAACATTCGAAGGCTTTACTAAAGACCAGCCGGACGGTAGCTATAAATTCCGATTCACATTGACCGATGATGCTGGCAATACCTCGGTCGCTGAGCGAGTCATAGACTACAAAAACACCGTGACCGGAACCATTACATTGACTCCTGACCGAGACTATTTCACGCCGAACTTAGACGGCGTTTCGGACACTTTCGACACCACGATGGCTATTTCAGGGAGCGAAACAAACTTTGCAACGACGGCACGTATTCTCGATGATTCCGGTCGATTCATTAAAAACCTTCTCTTGGGGTTGAGATTAACCTGGGA